>JBBQUE010000046.1:0-10501 GCA_038212805.1 Bryobacterales bacterium
GAGCTGTGGTGCCGCATGCGGGTCTGGGAGCGCGAGGCGCAATTCCTGATCGGCAACGGCTATCTGGAAAAGGTGGAAGACATGGTGGTGGATGGCCACACGGTGCTGGCCAGCCGCCTGGGCTACCGCATTACGGCTCTATTCGTGGATCGCTTTCTGGGACGCATTTTCGAAATGCCCAGCGCGGTCTTCCCGGAAGATCTGCTGAAGCCCGAAAAGCAGGATCTGGCTGCGTACGCCGCTGGGGTGAACGCCATTGTGGAGGCGCAGCGAACCGTCGCGCTGAACTATTTCGCCGATGGCAGCGTGAACACCGCATGCCCGCCGATAAAGGCGTTGCTGCATATCATGGCTCATGGTGAATTTGAAGGCATGGGGCTGAACCACGCTAACGTGCGCGCGCTGTTCACGCGCGAAGCTCTGCTGGCCAGCGACTGGTACCGGGCGCGTCTGGAAGCTAAGCAACGCCAGGACGTAGCGCTCTGGACCCGGCTGCATGCCGATGCTCAACTGGCGCGAGTGAGCCGCCCGGAGTATTTACTGGAACTGGTTGGCACGATTGGCTTGGATCCGGCGGTTTTACAGGCCTGATTTGGTTCAACCGGTCTTGGGGACTGCTCGCTTACGCGCGCGGATCGGTAGGCCGTTGCGCAATTCACCGGGTGCGTGCGAGAGTCATTGAATGAGATTCTTGCCACTGTTGTTTTTGAGCGCGCTTATTTTGCGCGCGGAGACGCACCAGGTTGTGCCTGGAAAATATTATCGGACGTTCGCTCACACCAATGCGGTGCTGAAGCGGATTCAGCCGGGCGATGTGGTGGTGACGAAGACGCTGGATTCTGGCGGGCAGGACTACCGGGGTGAGCAGGCGTCACCGGGTGGGAATCCGCTGACGGGGCCCTTCTATGTGGAAGGCGCTGAGGCGGGCGACGCGCTGGCGGTGAAGTTGACCAAGCTCCGGCTGAATCGCAACTGGGGCTCAAGCGCTTACCGGTTGGGGCTTTTTTCGGTGATGCCGGAATACGTGGAGACCATTTATCCTAACCAGTACAAGGCGGATGTTGTGCGCAAGGGGCGTTCCAATGTATTGCCGTGGGATATCGATTTAGCCAAGGGGACAGTCCACCTGCGCGAGCCAGTGAGCAGCAAGGTGAAGCTGGAGTTTCCGGCGAAGCCCATGCTGGGTTGCATCGGCGTGGCGGCGGCTGGAGATTGGGTTCCTACGTCGGGACCGGCGGGTCCGTACGGTGGCAATCTGGATTACAACGAGATTGGCGAGGGCGCGACCGTAATTCTGCCGGTCACCCATCCGGGCGGGTTGCTGTATCTGGGCGATGGCCATGCGCTGATGGCCGACGGCGAGCCGACTGGCACGGGAGTAGAAACATCCATGGATGTAGAGTTTTCCGTGACGGTGTTGAAGAATTCGGCGGTGACGGGCCCGCGGGTGGAGAATGCCGAGTACCTGATCAGCCTGGGGGCGCAACCGGAGTTTGTGAGTTCCCTTGATCAGGGGTTGCGGATGGCTACTACCGATATGGCTCGGTGGCTGGTGAAGGATTACGGCTTGGAGCCATGGGCGGCGCATCAGTTGATTGGCGCGGTAGGGAAATATGACGTGGTCACGGTGGCCGGCACGGTGGCGCTCAAGGTGCCCAGGAAGTACTTAGGGAAGCCGGCAAATTGATCCGGCTGCTGGTGCTGGCGGCTTGGTGCGCCATTGCGGGTGGGGCGGTGGAGCGTGGGAATGCGGTGGAGCGTGGGAATTACGACGCGTTCCATTACGCCGTAACGCTGACCATCGATCTGCCCGGGCAGCTTGTGCGGGGTGATGTGGTGGTGTCAGTCCGTGGCGTTGGGGATCCGTCTACGCAGGTTGAGTTGGATGCGGGGCCCGCGCTCAAAGTGATCGCTGTCTTAGAGAACGGTCGCGCGGTGGCGTTTGATCGCGAAGCAAAACTGCTGCGAATTCGTCCTGAAGTAGCTCTTGCGGCCGGCGTGGTGCGTAGGTTCCGGATCCGGTACGAGGCGGGCGCGGATAGCGGACTGCGATTCTTTCCGGATCAGGTTTACACGGCCTACTTCACAAACCACTGGCTGCCCTGTAACGATCAGCCGGATGCCCCCGCGACGCTCTCTTTACGCGTGAAAGCGCCGCCTGGGTGGAAGGGGATCGGTAGCCGTCAGTTGACGCGGCCCACGGTTCCGTTTGTGTTCGGGTTTGCGGTGGGCAGGTTCGACGAATCGGTGGAGCGGGTGGGGAAGACGCGGTTGCGGTACTTGAGTTGTGGAAAAGATCGAACGGATGTGGAGCGCACTTTTAAACCCAGCCCCGCCATCCTGCGCTTCCTGGAAGACAAGACCGGAACACCCTACCCTGGCGATGCTTACGGCCAGGTGCTGGTGCGCGGGAAGGAACAGCAAGAGGCAGCGGGGTTCGCCCTGTTAAGCGAGCCCGGCACGTGGTTGCTGGCCCACGAGATGGCGCACCAGTGGTTTGCGGTAGGCATCCATTGCGATGGCTGGACTCACTTCTGGCTAAACGAAGGGATGGCCACCTTCCTGGCCGCGGCTTTCGCGGAGCAGTACGAGGGCCGCGCGGCTTATGTGGCCCACATCGAACGCGCGCACGCGATTTATGAGAAAGCCGTGGCGGAAGGCAAGGATCTGCCGCTGGCCGCGCCCGGCTTAAAGACCCGCGTCATTTCCTACAATAAAGGCGCGTGGGTGCTGCACCTGCTGCGGGAAGAGTTAGGGGACCGGGCCTTCTGGGATGGGCTGCGGCTTTACACGCGAGCCCGCATGGGGCACGCAGCGGCCTCACGCGATCTGCAAGTGGCGATGGAGCAGGCCAGCGGGAAAGACCTGGGTGCATTCTTTCACCGCTGGGTGTACGTGCCCTAAACTCTAAAACTGGATCATAAAAGCTACACGATTCGGATCGCTGGATTCAGGCTGCGCTGGGTTAGGATAAACAGACATGGCCCAACAGATCGACGTCACTTTCAAAAACCTGCTTGTCAACTCCCGGGGCGTTCTGGCGCGCCTGCTGTTCGGCACCGTGACTGAATGGCTGAACGTGGAGCAACCCGAAATCCGCAATCTCCGGGCGGACCTGCTGGCACGCACGTCCGACGGCAGCTTGCGCCACGTGGAAATCCAGGCCAAGAACAGTGAAAAGATGGGCCTGCGTATGCTGGAATATTACGTTGGGTTCCAGCGCATACTGGACCTACACGTCTCGCAAACTGTACTGTACGTGGGGCGCGAACCGCTGCGGATGCCAGCCGATTTCGTTACGCCCAGTCTCCTCTTCCTGTTCTCCATTGTGAATCTGCGGGAGATGGACGGGGCTGAACTGCTGGCCAGCGACGATTGGGCCGACAACGAATTCGCGCTGCTCACCAAGTCCGATCCGGAGAGGGTAATCCAGGTGGTGTTGGACAAGCTGCGGACGCTGGAGGGCCAGGAACAGGCAGCGGCGGTCACCACATTTGTGATCATTGGAGGCATACTGGGGATAGAAGAGAAAATCGAGAGGAGGCTTGATAGCCAAATGATCGACTTGATGGAAAACAAGGTTTTCGGCCCCGTCATCCAGAAAAGACTGGACGAAGCACTGGAAAAAGGGATGGAAAAAGGGCTGGAAAAAGGGCTGGAAAAAGGGCTGCAGCGAGGCCGGGTGGAGGGCGCGTCGCGGATTCTCCGGCGCCTGCTCCAGAAACGCTTCGGGCCACTTCCGGCTTGGGCCGACGCGAAGCTGGCTTCGGCCTCCGAAGACACTCTCGACGCCTGGACTTTGAGGCTGGACGACGCCACCCTGCTCGAAAACATCCTGATAGGCGGCTAACTAGCAGCACTTAGCGTTTTGATACTTCTTGCGCATGCGTTCGTCGGAGAAGCGCCGCCACTCCTCCGGTGAATGCTGACAGGCGTGTGCCGTCAGATGGCGGCTATACGCGCTTTCGTCGCCAATCTCACGCAGCAGCGCCAATAACCCCGCGAAGAAGCGTCTCATAGCTCACCCGCCTGCAATTGCGAGAGGACGAAGGGCGCTTCGGCCAAGTTGACCGTGCGGCTACCGCTTAGGATCCCGTACCAGATCCGCAGGGAATCAATCACGATGGTAGTAACCAGAATCAGCAGCAACCCGCAGACAAAGGCATCCAGCCGGGCGTTGAAGATCTGGGTCTTCGTGGCGGCGATATTCACGGCGGTACCGGCATCCAGAACGGCTTGCAGCTTCGAAGCCTCCGCCAAAAAGCCAATGCGGGGCTGATCGGAGAACAGCTTTTCCCAGCCGGCTGTGAAGGTGACGATCAGCAGCCAGGTGAGCGGCACGCACGTAACCCACATGTATTTCGCACCATGCATCTTCAGCAAAATGGTAGTGGCCACGCAGAAGGCAATCGCGGCCAGCAACTGATTCGCGATGCCGAAGAGCGGCCACAGTGAGTTGATGCCGCCCAGCGGATCTAGCACCCCCTGATACAGGAAGTAACCCCACGACACCACAATCAGCGCGCTGGTGAATAACATGCCGGGCAGCCAGTTGCCGCGGCCGAGAGGCTTATACACATTGCCTAGCAGATCCTGCAGCATGAAGCGGCCCACGCGTGTTCCAGCGTCAATCACAGTAAGAATGAAGAGCGCCTCAAACATGATGGCGAAGTGGTACCAGAAGGCCAGAATCGCCTTCCCCGCCCCGGTGGCAGCCGTGAATGCATTGAAAATATGGGCCATGCCCAAGGCCAGCGACGGTGCCCCGCCGGTGCGATAGAACAGGCTCTTCTCGCCCACCTCTTTGGCCAACGAATCCATGATCTCAGGCGTGACAGGGTAACCCCATCCGGTGATGGTAGCGGCGGCTTGCGCGGCGGTGTTGCCCACCACTCCGGCTGGTGAGTTCACCGCGAAGTACACGCCGGGCTGCAGGGAACAAGCCGCGATCAGGGCCAGGATGGCCACGAAACCCTCCAGCAGCATGGACCCATAGCCCACCGGCCACGCATGCCATTCGCGCGCAATCATCTTGGGCGTGGTGCCCGACGAGATCAGCGCATGAAACCCGGAAACCGCGCCGCATGCAATGGTGATGAAGCAGAACGGAAATACTTTACCCGCAAAGATGGGTCCGGTGCCATCAATGAAGCGCGTCATGGCGGGCAGTTGCAACGTGGGATGCACGAAGAGCACGCCCACACCCAGCAGCACCACCACGCCCAGCTTCACGAACGTGCTGAGGTAATCGCGCGGGGCCAATAATAGCCAGACCGGCAGGGCGCTGGCGCAGAATCCATATGCGACGATGGCGATGCACAAGGTGAGCGCGGAGAAAGTAAACATGGGCGCCAGCGTGGGAGATTCCGATACCGCCTGTCCCCCGAAGATGCTGGCCAACACCAGAACGAAGCCAAGGGCGGAGCATTCCAGCACCTTGCCCGGGCGCCAATAGCGCAAATAGAGGCCCATGAACAGCGCGATGGGCATGGTGGCCGCGATGGTGAACGCGCCCCACGGGCTGCCTTTCAAGGCGTTCACCACCACCAGCCCGACGACCGCCAGCAGGATCACCATGATGATCAGGACCGTGAGCAGGGCAGTGATTCCCCCCACCTTGCCGATCTCCTCGCGCGCCATCTGCCCCAGCGATTTACCGTTGCGCCGCATGGAGCAAAACAGGATTATGAAGTCCTGCACCGCGCCCGCCAGCACCGCTCCAATGATGATCCAGAGCGTGCCCGGCAAATAGCCAAACTGCGCGGCCAACGTGGGGCCAACCAATGGCCCGGGACCGGCGATGGCGGCGAAGTGGTGGCCGAAGAGGATCCACTTGTTGGTAGGTTCAAAATCGTGCCCGTCGCGCAGGCGCTCAGCCGGAGTGGCGCGGCGGTCGTCCAGCATCATCACTTTAGCGGCGATGAATTTACCATAGAACCGGAACCCCACGGTGTAGACGCAGATGGCCGCCAGCACGATCCAAAAGCTGTTCACCGGCTCCCCGCGGTTGGTGGCGATCCCGGCCAGGCAGACGGCTCCCACGATGGATATCAAGGCCCAGAGCGCCGGGCCTGCAATCTTCTTCATTGGTAGATTTTAGCGCGGTGCTGGCTTCACCAGTCCGTTTCTAATTTCCGCTTTCTAATTTCCACCTGTCAGAATCCAGCATTTGCCGTGCCGAAGAAACAATGTGCGGTGCGCGTAGACTCTGGCACAACCCGGTGCCGTCGGGAAGGCCGTGATATATCTTTTAAATGGCCTTTAAATTATTCATATTAGGAACCTTATCGGTAGCCCTTTGGGCTGCTCCGCTGACCATTACCGTGTCTGGCGTTGGCAGCGGATCATTTGGTGGGAGGCCGTTCACAGCGGCCCAATTCACGGTAACCCTGACCGCGGATGGCTCCGATGCCGTCAAGCCGCTCTGTTGCGATAGCCTGGATCTGCCCGCGGGCTCGCCGGCTACCGTTGCCGTGCAAGGTCTGGGCATGGCAACAGTTAACGACAACCAAACCATCTTCGTATTTCCGGGCTCGGGCATAATCGGCTTGGCCCACTTCAACGATGGCGATTTGCTGGACTTCAAAAGTTCCGAGCTCACAGGCTATCGCTTTGGTTTCGCCGTCGGACCGCTTACGGGAATCCCTTTTTTTGTCGGCGCTTGCCCCGGCGTGAAGTGCAGCGGCTTTCAGACCAGCGCAGGCCCTTTTAACTTTTCCTCAGTGAGTTCGGTAACTTTTCAGGTGGCGCTGGTACCACCGGTCCTGGCGCCGGGCATCGTTAAGATTGTGGACTTCGCGGCTGGCAACACTCGCCTGGCGCCGGGCATGGCTATCGAGATTACCGGCATGAATCTAGGTTCAAGCGCAAGTGACGCTGCAGCCATCACCATAGCGGGGAAGCCAGCGCCGATGCTCTCATTCATCAGCCCGATGGATGTAGTTGTCCAGATTCCGGTTGATGCCGCGGTGGGCAGCGCGCCGGTAGTAGCGGTCTACAAAGGGACGAGTTCGAGTCCGGTGAATATCACCATCGATACCCTCGCACCGGAAATCTTCACCCACGCCGGGACCAGCCTACCGGTCTTCTATGGCACTTCAGGAAACCCGGTCGACGGGGCCCATCCGGCCACCCCGAACGCGCGCGTGTATTTGCTCGCCGCGGGCCTGGGACCCACGAATCCGCCGCAGGTAACCAATACCGCCGCGACCGCGCCGTCCCCCACCACTTTGCCCGTACAGGTGATGGTAGGGAACAAACTGATTATGCCGGACTATGCAGGGCTGTTCGCCGGTGGAATGCCGGGGACTTATCAAGTGACATTTACGCTACCTCAAGATGTGGCGCCCGGTGCTCAACCCGTAGTGTTAATGGTTGGGGGAAAGACCAGCAACACGGCCACTTTGCAAGTGAGTCCGGCGGTTCCGCGAATCACAGCCGTGGTCAACGGGGCAACCTTTAAGGCAACGCCCGCTGCGCCTAACTCGTTCATCAGCATTTTCGGCGAAAATCTTGGATTACTCAATACCGCTGCCAGCATCTTCCCGGCAACATCCTTCAACGACGTCTCGGTTCTGTTCAACGGCGTTCCGGCGCAACTTTACTTTGTCTTCGGCACGCTGGGACAAATCAATTTAGTGGTTCCGAGCAATTTGCCTGAGACTGGAACGGTGCTGGTGCAGGTCAAGACGGAAAAGGGCACTAGCGCGCCATTCACCTTGCAGATGGGCTCGGCGGACGTCGGATTATTCCGCATTCCAGATCCGTCCAAGCCGGGTCGAAATAACGGAGCCATCCTATTCGCCAACACGGTAGGGAGGGTGATGCCGGCTTCGATGGCAATGGCGATCGGATTTCCGAACTGCGATGGGGGCGGCCCGGCCACGGTGTGCGGGCAACCGGCCGCATCCGGCGACTCGCTTCAAATTTTCCTGACGGGTTTAGGAAAAGCCACTCCGGACGGTGAACCAACAGGCCAGCCGTTGCCGCCCGGGTCGGTGGCTCCGGTGAACGGAGTACCGCTGTACCGTACGATCGGGATGCCCACGGTCACAATCGGTGGCCTGGCTGCGCCGGTACTGTTCTCGGGCATCACTCCCGGCAACGCGGCCTTGTATCAAATTAATGTAACGGTTCCGCAGGGCGTGGCGATCGATGACGACGTAATGATTATGGTTACCATGCCCAACGGCAGCAAAGATGTAGTCACCATCGGAACCAGGACCAAATAAGGGAATCGGCGGCTGGGCCACGGGGATGCCGCAACATCCCCGCAATCCCCGGCTGCCGTTCAAGGATTTCCGCACGTTGCTTTAGCGCGGCAGATGCCGTTCTTTCAAGATGGTGCGGTGGTTGATCTCATGACCGGTCAGGATGTAGGCCAGCGCCCTGACCGTAACTTCGGTATTATTCGCGAAGCCGCGCCGCTGCCAAGCTTCGTCCGGGAAGCTTTTCAGCAATAGCCCGGTGGCATGGCGGACGGCCTTGAACTCAGCCGCCAGATCTGCCATGGTACGCGCATTGGAATTGGCCGCAGCCACATAATCATCCTGCTCAAAGCCCGGCAGGTTGGTCTGATCTCCGCGCGCGATCCGCAGAGCGCGGTAAGAGATGATGCGTTCCGTATCGATTACATGGCCCAGCACCTGCTTGATGGTCCACTTGCCCGGCGCGTAGCTCAACCCGCCCTGTTCTTCCGTGAGCGATACGTAATATGCGGCGGCCTCATCGCCCTGGGCCGCCACCGTTTTCACGATGTCGGTTCCCGGCACCAGGGCGATATAGGCGGCGTAGGAAGGTCCAAACTCAGAGGTTTCCGGAGGTGTGATCATACTTTCCAGTTTCTCCTAGACCTGAGTGGCGGGCGCTGGTTTCCGGCCGGACATTCCGGCTCGCAGGGATTCGCGCTGTTCCGGAGTCATGTTCTGCCACCGTTCCCCCATGCGTTGGTGCCAATGCCCGCCAAGCCAGCCACCCGCGCGGAACCCGCCAAACAGGATGCGGGTCAACACCAGCAGCCCCAGCGCCTGTCCAAAATGGATGGCCGGGAGCCCAAACAGCGCGGGTGTCAGCCAGTTCCATAAGCTCATAGTCACAAATCCCGCCGCCGTGATGGCAACCACGCCAAACAGGAAAAATCCCACACCTCGCCGAATCATTCGTCGTTTCATTTACGTTCTTCCTTCCTTCACAAATTCACTATGGATGGCCTCTAACCGCCGCCGGAGATGCAGCACCGCATACCGCTTGCGCGCCAGTAAAGTATTCACCCCAACGCCAGTTTCGGCCGAGAGCTCCTTAAAGCTGCGCCCTTCCACTTCATGCGCCACGAAGGCCAGGCGCTGCTCCTCCGGCAATTCATCCAAGGCTGCTTCCAGTTCATCCAGCAGCACACCGCGGGCGAAAAGCGCCTCTGGCCCGGCATCGGGCGAAGGAAGCAGATCTTCCAGGCTCATCTCGCCATCGGCGGCCTCGCTGCTGGAAACATCCGGCTTGCGCTTGCGGAACAAATCCGTGATGCGGTTGCGGGCTACCCGGAACATCCACGCACCTGCCCGTTCCACGGGCTGCATGAGCCGGTAGGCCTCCACCAGTTCGGAGAACACGTCTTGCAGAATGTCCTCGGCATCTTCGAAATCCGGAACATGCTTCCGGATAAAATTGCGCAGGCGGGGCCGCTCACGCTCCAGCGCTTCGGTCAGCCGGCGGTTTTGATCCGCTTGCACTTCCAACAAAGATATTCCAGGGCTGGCCATCCGTCTGTGTAGACGTTTCACCCGCGACAATATTGTAGAGGGTGTGCGCATCAATGACTAAACCAGATTTCACGGGTAGCTGGCGGCTCTCGTTGCGCGAAAGCCGCTTCGGATTTCTGCCGCCCGCCAAACTACGGGTGGACACCATCACTCAGAGCGCAACCGGGATCCGCATCGTGACACGCCAGATTGATACCAATGGGGACCATACCGTGGAGCGGGTGCTGCCGCTGGACGGAACTCCGGTGGAAGTTCTGGTCCTGGGCCGCACGCGAACGATATCGGCACACTGGGATGGGGACGATTTGCTGGTGGAAACGCACAACGAGGTCAGCGGACGGCTTCGGCGGATTGAGGATCGCTGGAGCCTGTCTCCGGACCGCGAATCGATCAAGGTATCGCGCTGGCACGGGAACCCGGGAGGAGCGGTACGCCAGGAGATAGTCCTGTGGCGGGAAGCGCTATCCCAGTCCTAAGCACGAGTGTAACCCTATTTATTTCAACGGCTTAAGCAAGATTCTTTGAGACAAATAAGGCCTCTGCTTTACTTCATTCTTTCAGATTAGAGTAGCGTCCAAGCCAGTCCTGAGCGTCGCCGGATCGCCCTGGCTACCCACTCGTCCGAGTGGAGTCTTGCTCCAAGGAAACCCGCATCATGTTGAACAACCGATTCCGTCATTTTCTCCCCGTCCTGTGCCTGCTGGGTGGTTTGTCAGCGGTACCGGCCAGTGGGGCTGCCATTCAAT
>JBBQUE010000047.1:0-10484 GCA_038212805.1 Bryobacterales bacterium
AGAATCCGGCGGCTTGGTATAAGCTGGGCCTCATCGGCGTGAAGACCGGATCGGGAGATACGCGCGCCGATTTCATCCGCGTGATCGATGCGGCGGAAGAACAAAACCGTTGGGACGCGCCCACCGAGGTTGCCGTCCAAACGGTTGCGGATATGGACTACGCGTATATTTTCGCGATTGATCAGAGTGCGCGTGAAGCCGGCCAGAAAGCCAATCCTGATCTGTTCAAGGATCTGCAGAAAGATTTAGAGGCCCAGCGGGATCGTCTGCAGAAGCACTACGCTAACACTTTTCATGCGTTCCGCGTAGCCGGACTCGCTCAACATGCCAGGACAGTGACGGCGAAATCGATGGCCGAGCGGCTCCCCTTTGTCACCGAAGCCCTGCTCCAATTTAAGAAAGCCGACGCACTGAAGCCATTTGATGCGTCTGTGGGATACGCGATTGTTACCACCCTCGCGGAAATCGGACAGGTGCGGGAGGCGGAAAACTTCGCGGCGGAAATGATCTCCCGGAAGACGGCCGATGACCGCGTGTACAACGCTCTCTATCTGTACTATCTGCGCGCCGGACGGACTGAAGAAGCGGGAGAGATCCGGAAAAAGCAGGTGGAAAATGAACCGTCCAAAGGAAGCGCGTGGATCGCGCTGGCCAGTCATTATTTTCTCGTCAAGCGGCCCGCCGACGTCAAAGCCACGCTTGACCACCTGACATCGAACCTGAAGACTTTCCCCGATGCGTTCCTGATGACCGGTGATTTTGACATGTCGACGGGCGATATGAATGGCGCGATTGCGCAATATCAGCAGGGCGTTAAAGTGGACGCGCCGAACAAAGCCCGCTATTTAAAGAAAACCGGGGAAGCTTTCACGCTGCAGGGCAAATACGACGAAGCCGGGAAACTGGTGGCCGAGTTGCTGAAAGATGATCCCAACGATTCCGAAGCGGTGGCGATGAATGCCTCCCTGGAACTAAACCACCTCAAGCCCGAACAAGCGGACAAGGTGATCAACGTCCTGCAGCCGCTGATTGCCAAGACATCCCCCGCGGAGCGGGAGCGGGCCACGATTCTGCATTTTAATTTAGGCCGCGCCTATGCTCTGAAGGGCGATCCCCAGAGTATGGATCAGGCGCGTCTGCAATTCCAGGAAGCCCTCAAGACGCGTGGCGGATTGCCTTACATTCCCGCCTTGATGGGTTTGGCGCAAATTGAAGTGGAGCGGCGCGAGTTTCCGCAGGCCATTGATGATGCTACTAAGATTTTGATGGTGGATCCGGCTAACACCACAGCGCGCCTGATTCGCACCATGGCGTTGATGAACCAGGGTGAATTCGACAAGTCCCAAAGGGAACTTGAAGCTCTGATAAAATTTCGTCCCGATCTCAAAGACGCTCGCTATCAAATGGCTCGTCTGAGTTTGCTGCAAAAGAAATATCCGGAGGCGGAAGAACGCTTTGAAGCCATTCGTAAGGCCAACGATTCGCGGGGGTTAACGGGTGTCCTGGAGTGCAAAGTCCGGCAGGGCAAGATCGGCGACGCGATCCAACTGCTGCAAGTAGAGTTGGGCAAGTCTCCGGATAACGCCATGTACCGCGATGCCTTGGCAGCGATCCAATTCAATGCCGGACACTACGTTGAGGCTGTCAGCGAATTCCGCCAGTTGCTGGAAAAGCACCCTAATTATGATCCGCAGGTGCGGGCCAATTGGTACATGCGGCTTGGGGAAGCTTTGCGTGGTTCGGGAGATCTGGAAGGGGCGGCCACCGCTTTTAAGAGCGCTGGGGAATTGACGCCCAAACGCTCCGCGCCTCGCCTGGAACTGGCCATGTTGTATGAGGCAGCCGGGAAGGTGAACGAGTCGCGGCAAATGTACGACGAGGTACTTAAGATTGATCCCGATAATCCCGTGGCTCTCAACAATGTGGCTTACGCCAAGGCGGATAGCGGCGTAGATCTGGACCAGGCACTGGCGCTGGCTCAAAAGGCGCGATCGAAAGCCCCGCAGGATGCGAACGTCCTGGACACCTTGGGACTAGTGTATTTCAAGAAGGGGTTGATCGACGATAGCGTCCGCATGTTTTCAGAACTGGTGACCCGCGATCCGGCCAATGCAACCTATCATTTGCACTTGGGGATGGCGCTCTACAAAAAAGGGGACGTCTCCCGGGCGCGGCGGGAACTCGATGCAGCTCAACGCGGGCGGCCTTCGGGCAAGGAACAGGCTCAAATCAAGGACCTGCTGGCAAAAATCGGATAGCCCCTTTTGAACCTTCACCTTTTGCGGGAGCGTTTTCCCAGCGCACCTTACGTCCTGCCCTTCCTGCTGTTCCTACTGCTGCTGGCGGTTGGTCATACAGCGTGGATCCCGCCGGAAATCGATCTGCCCGCGCGGCTGGTTATCCTCGGCGCGGCGCTCTGGTTTCTGTCCAGGGATGTGATCCAGTTGCGCGCGCAACACTTGCTGCTCAGCACGTGCCTGGGAGTAGTGGTCTTCGTAATCTGGATTGCGCCCGGAGAACTGTTTCCCCACTACCGCGATCATTGGCTGCTCCAAAACAGCCTCACAGGATCTCTGCAAACGTCCCTATCCAAGGACTCGCTCAATAACCCGTGGCTTCTGGCGTGCCGTTCTCTCCGGGCAGTTTTGCTTGTTCCAATCATTGAAGAATTGTTCTGGCGTGCCTGGCTGATGCGCTGGCTGATCTCGCCGAAGTTTCAGGACGTGCGGCTGGGCACCTTCGATCTCTCCTCGTTTTGCATATCAGCCATCCTGTTTGCGACTGAGCATGGTCCCTTTTGGGACGTAGGCCTCATGGCGGGGCTGATTTACAACTGGTGGATGGTCCGGACTCGCAGTCTAGGGGACTGCATTTTAGCCCATGCCGTAACCAATGGGTGTCTCTGTGGCTACGTGCTTGCCACCCGTCACTGGGAGTATTGGCTTTAGATGATTGTAGGCGAAACCGCTCGCTGGAGGTCGATTTCTTCACAGCGTCTCGCGATCCTGGCTCAGAAACGCTGTCCCAGACCCAGGCGTGTGCGAGTCCTAAGGCCGGAACAGCGTGAGCGGCGTCATGGAAACAATCCGCCAGCGTTTGTCCCGCAAGGCTAGTTCGCACTGAATCAACTCCCGCCGCCGCACCGTTGGGCCGCCAGCCTGCCGGCTGCGCAGTTCCAGGAACCAGTCCAGCTCCACGGTCCGCTTCTGGCCATCTCCCTCGTCCTTCAGTACTTCCACTGAACTCCCGATCTCATACGTCAGCACCAGGCCCTGAACGTCGCGCTTCAACGCATCCAGGCCAGTCACGCCGCGGTCGAAAGCCTTCAGGAACCCAGCTGGATTCTCTTCGCTCAGCGCCGCAGTCATGCTCGCGAACAGATCCACCACATCCGCGTGGGTATCCGCGAACGCTACTCCCGAAGTTACTAAGAGCAGACTAAGTGCGATAACTCGCATTGATTTTTATGTACTCTTCCGTGAAATCGCAGGTCCAGAAATTTGTTTCAGCCCTGCCCTTGCCCCGGATATGAAACTGGATCTTGCACTCGGATTGGTCCAGTTTCTCCTTCAATGCGCCTTCGTCGAACTCCGCCGCCAGTCCGCCCTCGCAGACCAGCACGCCTTGCACATAGATATCAACCTTACGCGGGTTGAACTCAACGCCGCAGTTCCCAGCGGCCGACAGAATGCGCCCCCAGTTCGGGTCGGACCCCGCGATCGCGGTCTTCACCAGCGGCGAGTTCGCGATACTCCGGGCGATGCTCTCCGCGGCTTCAGCATCCTCCGCGCCCGTTACGTGGATGGTCACCAGCTTCCGCGCCCCTTCTCCATCGCGCGCGATCTGCTTGGCCAGGCTTTCCGCCACCTGCCCCACGGCCTCCGTGATGGCGTCGCGATCCTTGCGCCCCGGCTTGCACTTCGCCGCCCCGTTAGCCATCAGGATCAGCGTATCGTTGGTCGACGTGTCGCCGTCCACGCTCACCCGGTTGAAGCTGCGATTGGTAGCCGCCTCCAGAATCTCTTTCAAGTGCGGCGTGCTGATCTCCGCATCGGTCATGATGAAGCCCAGCGTGGTCGCCATGCGTGGCTGAATCATCCCAGAGCCCTTGGTTATGCCCGCAATCCGCACGCTTCCATCCTTCAACGCTACTTCCTGGCCCGCCACCTTCATCACCAAATCCGTCGTCATGATGGCCTGCGCCACCGCTTCAAAATTCTCCGGCGACAGTCCGCGAATCAGCCTGGGCAACGCTTGCAGAATCAGCCGCTCGTCCAGTTCCACGCCGATCACGCCAGTGGAGGCTGGCAGAATCTGTTCCGCGTCCACCTTCAACCGCGCGGCCAATCCCTCGCAGCAATTCACCGCCACCGTGGTGCCTGTCCGGGTAGCGCAATTGGCATTCCCGGCGTTCACCAGAATCGCCTTCACCATGCCGCGCGACCTCTTCAGGTGCGTGCGCGCCAACTTCACGGGCGCAGCCGCGACGCGGTTCTGGGTGAACACCCCGGCCGCGTGCGCGGGCTCCTCCGACACAATCAACGCCACGTCATCTTTTTCTACCTTCCGGATGCCCGCATAAACCGACGCGTATTTATACCCCAATGGCAGATTCAATTGGTCGACACTCCCAGAACTTCAGTCTCCACCAGCCGGTGCCCAGCAAGGAACGCTCCCGCGGGAATCCGCTTGCGGCCCTCCACTTGAACTTCCAGCAGTTCCAGCACGCCGCCCTCCCCGCATTCCACAAACAGTTGGCGGCGCTCAGCGAACATTCGCCCTGGCACCCCAGGCCCGCGATCCCCCGCCGGGCGCGTCTTCCAAACCTGGAATAGCTGACCCCGAAACGTAGTATACGTGCCCGGCCACGGCAGCAACCCGCGCGAGCGATTGAAGATCTTAGTAGCCGTCCACGACCAATCGATCAGGCCGTCTTCCTTCTTCAGAATCGGAGCCAGCGTAGCCTGCGCCGGGTCCTGCGGCTCAGCCTTGACGGCGCCGCGTTCCATCCCCGCCAGGGTTTCCACCAGCAGCCCCGCGCCTGCCTCGGCCATCCGCGCCCCTAGTTCCAGCGCGTTCTCTTCCGCCCCAATGGCGGTGCTCCACTTCAGCAGCATATCGCCCGTGTCCAGACCCGCGTCGATTCGCATGGTGGTCACGCCGGTCTCCGTCTCGCCATTCGCCACGGCCCATTGAATCGGAGCCGCACCGCGATACCTGGGCAGTAACGACCCATGGACGTTAATGATACCCAAACGGGGAATGTCGATAATCGCTTGCGGGATGATCTGGCCGTAACCCACCACCACCATCACGTCCGCCCCGAAAGCCTGCAACTGCTCCACCACTTCCGGCCGCCGCACGCGCTCCGGCTGAAACACTGGCAGCCCCCGCGCCACCGCCGCCTGCTTCACTGGAGACATCGCTAGTTGGCCGCCGCGTCCCTTCGGCCGGTCGGGCTGCGTAAACACCGCCTGGACTTTGCATCCAGCCTCCAGTATCCGCTCCAGAGATGGCACGGCAAACTGCGGCGTGCCCATGAAGACTACTTGTGCCATTCCCCGGCTTTGATCAGCTTGCGCACTTTGCGGCGGATGAGATCGCGCTTAATGGCGCTCACCTGGCTGATGTAGAGCTTTCCGCTTAAGTGGTCGATCTCATGCAGAAAAGCCCGGGCCAGCAACTCCTCGCCGGTTTTTTCCCACCATTCGCCCTTGGCATCCTGCGCCCGCACGGTCACTTTGTTGGCGCGCGTCACCTGCTCACGAAAACCTGGAATGCTCAGGCAGCCTTCTTCACTGGTCTGCGTCCCTTCCCTCTGCACGATCCGCGGATTGATCAACACCAGCTTCTGCGCCGGATCATCGCTTACCGACAAATCAATCACCGCGATACGCTTCGAAATGCCAATCTGCGGTGCCGCCAGCCCAACGCCTTTGGCGGTGTACATGGAGACGAACATGTCGTCCAGTAGAGCATGCAACTCCGGAGTGTCGAACTCCGACACATCCGCGGTGCTGGCTTCAAGCACCGCCTCGGGATAATAAACAATCGGATATACCATCAGAAATTCTTAACCTGCTCCACATACCCTGCGTGATTACGCCGGGTTTCCGTGAGGGAATCGCCCCCAAATTTTTCGAGAAACGCCTGCGCCAGTACAATCGCCACCATGGCCTCGCCAATCACACCCGCCGCCGGAACCACGCAGATGTCGCTGCGTTCGTAAGCCGCCAGTGCGGAGTCGCGCGTTTTCAGATCCACCGATTCCAGCGGCCGCCGCAGCGTCGATATGGGCTTCAGCAAGCCGCGCACCAGCACATCCTGGCCGTTCGTCATGCCGCCTTCCAGCCCTCCCGCGCGGTTGGCCCCGCGGGTGAAGGAACGCTCCGCGCGGTCGTAGTGGATGCTGTCCTGGACTTTGGAGCCATAGGCCGCCGCGCCCTGCGCCGCAAAGCCGATCTCCACGCCCTTCACTGCCTGCATGGATACAATCGCCTGCGCCAGCCGCCCATCCAGGCGCGTGTCCCAGGCAATGTGGGATCCCAATCCCACTGGCACGTTGCGCGCCACCACTTCAAACACGCCGCCGATGGTGTCGCCGGTGCGGTATGCCACGTCCACGGCTTCCTTCATGCGCTGTTCGGTCTCAGCATCCACGCACCCCAGCACCACTTCGTCCCGCTGGCTGAGCGCCACCAGTTCTTCCCACTCCGCGGCGCGTTCTAACTGCACCGGACCCACGCCGATCACATGGCTTAAAATCTCAATTCCGAACTGCTTCAGAAACTGCTTGGCCAGCGCCCCCACGGCCACTCGCGCCGTGGTTTCCCGCGCACTGGCACGTTCCAGAATGTAGCGGGCGTCCTCGAAGTTGTACTTGATGGCCCCCGCCAGATCGGCGTGTCCCGGGCGCGGGCGGGTTACCGGCTTGTGCTTGTCCGGTGCCCCTTCGAACGTCTCCACCGGCAGCGCTTCCGTCCAATTTTTCCAATCTTTGTTTTCTAGAATCAGAGCGATCGGGGATCCAATGGTTTGCGAATGCCGTACTCCCGAAACAATTTGGACCTTATCGGTCTCAATCTTCATACGGCCGCCCCGTCCGAAGCCTTGCTGGCGGCGCCACAGTTCGCGGTCGATCGCTTCGAGCGATATGGGCACGCCAGCCGGTAGCCCGGTCAGCGTGGCCACCAGGCATTCGCCGTGCGATTCTCCTGCAGTTTCAAAACGAAGCATGGGTGATCTTTCATGGTATCGCTACTCGCGGAATCAAATGATAAACTGACCGGACATGGTAGCCCGTGAAGTTACGTTATCGGCTTTGAAAGATCTGACCGGCCGCGAGGTCGCGGTGAGCGACTGGCTTGAGGTCACCCAGGACATGATCAACCGGTTCGCGGATCTCTCGCAAGATCATCAGTGGATCCACGTGGACACCGCGCGCGCTCAAACCGATTCGCAGTTCGGCACCACCATCGCGCATGGCTTCCTGACTCTGTCGCTGCTCAGCCACTTTGCGCACCAGGCCGTGGACGTCCGCCATGGCTTCAAGATGACCGTGAACTATGGGCTCAACCGGGTCCGCTTCGTCTCCCCAGTCCCGGCCGGTGCCCGCATCCGTGCGCATTTCACCCCGCAGGATGTCGGCGACGCGCAGATCATCTGGGCCGTAACGGTGGAACTCGAAGGGGCCACGAAGCCGGCTCTGGTAGCGGAGTGGGTGGTCCGGTTCTATTAGGCCAGCCAATCTAATAGGCCAAGCTCGGCAATCCTCTTCGGCGCATTGAGGCAGAGCAGCCTGATCGAGGCACACCCACTTTCCATCATCGGACCCACGACCCCAGCACGCTGGCGGAAGTGCGGGAGCGAAGGCGTGAGCCAGGTTCTCAAGGCTCGAAATGCCGTCGATAAGCGTATGACCAAAAACTCCAGTTTTTGCACATAGCTCTCGAAACGCCGTTGGTACTGCGCCTTGGCGGGCACCAGTTCGCCGGTCCTTGCGCGACCTTGTGAGTTTTGTGGTTCCGATGCCTGTTTCGCCTCACCCTTTCGCCCGATTCCGCCCAACCGGGATCAATTGCTTCGGGGTCTTATCGCGATGGGAGAAAGGCATTTCGACTCAGCCCGCCAAGTCGCACGGCAGGGCAATCCGGTGACGCACCAATACGGAACCCTTCTACACTGACGGCAAAGATTACCGAAGGCGTTCGAAGGTCTCCAAGTCGATCCCGAGTTGCTGGAGTATTCGATGGAACAAAGGCGGGCCAATTTCACGCCCACCGTGAAGGGGAATGGTAGTGGCCCTGCCATCTTCATGCCGCCAACGTTCGTGGCTCCCGGTTTGACGTGCACGCTCGAACCCGAGCTTCACGGCAACTCGCTGCAGTTCGGTTGCGCGGGCGCTAGGCATGCACGATTTCGGTCGTGTCGCGCGGCAGCGCCTGTCCGCCGGCGCGGTACTCTTCTTCGATCAACCGGAAAACCTTGGCGAGTTCACTGACCGCCTCTTCGGCAGTTGGCATCAGAGCGTGACAGCCAGCAATCGCGGGAATTTCCGCCACCCAGCCGTGTGGCCGGTTCCTGTAGATTACGAGCTTGTAATCATCGAATCCCATGCCTTGATTGTAGTTCGGAAGGCGTAACCAAACTCACGATCATCGTCAATGTCGGCAGCAGGTTGGTACGACGCGAGAAACCGTACTATTCGTTGAGGCCGCCACATGGATCGCGAGGCCTCAAGCCTCACCGATCACCATGCCCCAGGGCTGCACCATATAGTGGATATAGGTATGAAAAAGAGCCCACGTGATAACCTCTCTTAAACTGACCAGGATCTGAACGTCCACCGGAGCCGTGATTCCTAAAGAGATGCTGGCGCGGATGAAGGTCGAAAAAGGCGACACCCTGTACGCCATCGAAACCGCTGAGGGCTACCTCATCACACCCTATGACCCGGCGATTGAAGACCAGCTTCAAGCTGGCCGGGAGTTCAAGAGGGAATACCGCGATATCTTTAAAGCACTTGCCAAGTGAGTCTTGCCAGTGAGTCTTGCCAGTGAAACTTGCCAGTGAAAAATGAGCCGCCTTGGATCGCCAAGAAGGCCCTCCTCCTTCTGCATGAGGAAAGCCTGGCGGAATTCGGGGGTGCGCGAAGCCTCCGCGATGCAGGCCTACTGGAGTCGGCTCTTGCGCGCCCTCACAACAACCCTGCTTATCATCCGGCGAGCTCGCTGGCCGAATTGGCCGCTTCCTACGGCTATGGCATCGCCAAAAACCATGCATTCGTGGACGGCAACAAACGAGCTGCGTTCCTCTGCATCGGACTGTTTCTGGCTATCAACGGCCATCGCCTGACGGCCAACCAGGTCGACGCAACCGAAACCATGTTCGCCCTGGTTGCCGGGGAGTTGACGGAACAGCAACTGGCGCTATGGATTGCCCAAAATAGCAAAGAGCGGTAAGCCCTTACCCCGCCAGCCGCACCCAGAACCGCGCCCCCGCCCGCGCCTCCGCATCCACCCACAAATCCCCGCCATGATCCAGCAGAGTCTGCCTCGACAGCGCCAACCCCAGCCCCAACCCGTTCTTCTTCCCCGCCGTCACGAAAGGCTGGAACAGCCTCGCTCGTAGATCATCCGGAATCCCTGGCCCCGTATCCTCCACCCGCACCAGCACCTGCCGCCCGCTCCGTTCCGCCATGAGCCGGATTTCACCACCTTCCGGCATGGCCTCCAGCGCATTCCCTATCAGGTTCAGGAAAACCCGCTCAATCCGCGCCCGCTCCATCGGGAACTCCAGATCCTCCGCAACGTCCACCGTAATGTTTACCCTCTGCGTTTGAGCGCCCGCCGCATGCGCCTCCACGGCCGCTTCAATCACCTCCCGCAACCGGCAAACCTCCGCCGGAAGCACGCGCTGCCGCGACACGTCCACCAGTTCCTGCAGCAAATCCTTCACTGCCCTGGACGACCGGTAAATATTCGCCGCCAGCCGCTTCATCTGCGAATCCGTCAGATCTCCGTCCATCAGCATCTCCGCGCCCCCATAGATGGCCGCCAGCGGATTGCGCAAATCATGCACGATCGAGGTTGATAGCCGCCCGATGGTGGAAATCTGCTCCTGCCGGATCAGTTCCTGGCGCGCTTCCTGAATCGATTTGCACATGGCGTTAAACGTGTCTGAGAGCCGCCCCAACTCATCGTTGCCGCCCTTGGGGACCCGCGTCTGGTATTCCTGGCGTGCAATCCGCTCGGCCGCCCGGTCCAGTTGCTTCACCGGGTCCAAAATCCTGCGCGCCAACAGATAACTGCCCCCCAGCGCCACCAGAATCGCCAGCATCCAGGTCAGAATCAGGTTCATTTTCAAGGTCGCAATCCGCTGTTGGACCGCCGCAAACGACCGCACCACCAGAATCTCCCCCACCGCCCGGTTGCGCATGTCCAGCAACGGCCGGCCAATCACCAGGAACTGTTTGGGGTCGGGAA
>JBBQUE010000048.1:0-10345 GCA_038212805.1 Bryobacterales bacterium
TGCTCCCGCTCAATCCTCTCGGTCAAAAACGAAAACGGGGTAGGAACCGGGTCTCCATACTGCGGCACAAACCGGGCCCATTCGATCGTCCGCCCGTCCAGGCGCGGCGGCGTACCCGTCTTCAACCGCGTCCACGCCAAACCAAGCATACGCAGTTGATCACCCAGAAGATTAGAGGGCGCTTCGCCATTACGCCCACAGCTGTACTGCTTGGTTCCCACATGGGCCAAGCCGTTCAGGAACGTCCCAGTCGTGATCACAACGGCCTCGCTCACCACCGTGCGCCCATCCCGCAACACGACGCCCAATACTCGTCGATCCCGGCCCGATCCCGAAATCACCAACTCGGCGACCTCAGCCTGCAAAATCCGTAGGTTCGGCTCCCGCTCCAACACCTGCTTCATGTGCACACGGTATTGCTTTTTGTCGCACTGCGCCCGCGGAGACCAAACCGCTGGACCCCTACTGGTATTCAGCAGCCGGAACTGAATCCCCACGGCATCCGTAACCTCACCCATCACGCCGCCCAACGCATCGATCTCACGCACCAGGTGCCCTTTCGCAATCCCACCTACCGCTGGATTGCACGACATCTGCGCGATCAAATCCTGATTCATCGTGATCATCGCGGTGCGCAAACCCATGCGCGAGCAGGCCCGTGCAGCCTCGCACCCCGCGTGCCCCGCGCCCACCACAATCACGTCGTAACTGCCCTGCTTTGCCACTTTCTTCAGTTTGCCATAGCGCTACCATCAACATACATGAGGATTTTCGTCATCGGCTCCGGCGGCCGGGAACACGCGCTGTGCTGGAAACTGGCTCAAAGTCCGGACGTTCATCTCTTCGCCGCGCCCGGAAACCCCGGTATAGCGCAAATCGCCGACACCTTGAATACCTCGGACTACCTCGCGGCCGCCAAACGATGCCGCGCAGACCTCGCCATCGTCGGTCCGGAAGCGCCCCTGGTCGCCGGAATCGTCGACCAATTCAGAACTGCAGGCATGGCGATCCTGGGTCCCACCGCCAGCGCCGCCCGCATTGAGAGCAGCAAAGACTTTGCCAAGACTCTGATGCAACAGGCGGGAATCCCGACGCCCCGGCACGTAACCGCCGAAAACGCGGCCACAGCCCGCCGAGCCTTGCGCGAATTTGGTCTGCCTGTCGTCTTGAAAGCGGACGGCCTGGCTGCGGGGAAGGGAGTCATAATTGCCCACAGCGCCGAAGAAGCGGAAACCGCGATTCAAACTCTCTTCAATCTCTCCCGCCGAATTCTGATCGAAGAATTCCTCACCGGCGAAGAGGTCAGCTTCATTGCCCTCACCGACGGTGCCACCATCCTTCCCCTGGAACCCACGCAGGACCATAAAACTATCCACGACGACGATCAGGGCCCAAACACCGGAGGCATGGGCGCCTATTGCGACTCCCGCATCCTATCCCATCAAGAGCGGCAGCAAATCCTCGACACCATCATGGAACCTGCCGTGCACACCATGGCGAAGCAGGGCACTCCCTTCTCCGGTTTCCTCTACGCAGGCATAATGCTGACGCCGCGCGGACCCCAGGTTCTCGAATTCAACGCCCGCCTGGGCGATCCCGAAACCCAAGCCTTGATGCTCCGCCTTTCTTCCGATCTCGCGTCCACGCTCCAGGCCGCCGCCCTCGGCCATCTGAAGGAAGCCACACTAACCTGGAACCCGGATCCCAGCGTTTGCGTAGTCCTGGCATCCGCCGGATACCCCGGCAACGTCCGCGTCGGCGACCCCATCACTGGCCTTGACAAACTCACCCACTCCATACCCTTTCACGCCGGAACAAACCTGTATCAAAATGTTTTAACTACCGCTGGCGGACGCGTACTAGGAATCACTGCCTTCGCCTCTACTCTCCCCGCCGCCATTGATGCCGCCTACTCCGAAATCCCAAAAATCCACTTCAAAGGCATGCAATATCGCACCGATATCGGAAAAAAAGGCCTGAAACGCTGGTAAACTGAAGCCAAGTGGGGACGTAGCTCAGTTGGATAGAGCGGCCGCCTCCTAAGCGGCAGGCCGGCAGTTCGAATCTGCCCGTTCCCACCACTCACCCGTCTGTTTAATCTGACCTAAAATAAAGGTCGGCCTCCCCCGGTCTGGAATTTCAATGAGCGCGCCCACACCTTTCGTACATCTTCATTGCCACACCGACTACTCCCTGCTTGACGGAGCCTGTGAAATCACCCAGCTCATGGATCTGGTGGTGGAACAGAAAATGCCCGCCGTCGCCATGACTGACCACGGCAACCTGTTCGGCGCTGTCGAATTCTACAACAAAGCCAAGGAAAAAGGCGTCCACCCGGTCATCGGCTGCGAGGTCTACGTATCCCAGCAAGGGCATAAAGTCCGCAGCGATACCGACCGATATAACCACTTGGTGCTCCTTTGCGAGAACCAGGAGGGCTACCGCAACCTAATCCAACTTATCTCCACCGGCTTCCTGGAGGGCTTTTACTACAAGCCCCGGATCGATAAGGATCTGCTTGCCCGCCATTCCAAGGGCCTCATAGCGATGTCCGCGTGCCTGCGCGGCGATATCAACGAAACCCTGCTCGCCGATAAGTACCAGGACGCGCGCCGCATGGCCCACCAATACCAGGACATTTTCGGCAAAGAGAATTTCTTCCTGGAAATCCAGGATCACAACATCGACAAAGACAAACTCCTGGTTCCCCTGGTAAACCGCTTGTCGAAGGAATCCGGCATCCCCCTGGTCGCCACTAACGACGCCCATTACATGCGCAAGTCCGATGCGCGCGCTCACGAAATCATGCTGTGCATTCAAACCGGCAAAACCATGAGTGACGCCAACCGCATGCGCTTTGACCAGCCGGAGTTCTACCTCAAATCCCGCGCTGAAATGATGGCCATCTTCGGAGACTTCGAAGACGCCGTCAACCGCCCTTTCGAAATCGCGCAGCGCTGCAACGTCAAACTGGAAAAGGTCAAGGAACCCTTCCCCAAATTCGACGTTCCGGAAGACCACAGCACCGACACCTACTTTGAATACGTGGCCCGCCAAGGGTTCGAAAAGCGCCGGGGACGCCTCGAAGCCCTCCATGCCAACGGCGGTCTAAAACACCATCTCGCC
The DNA here is from genome assembly GCA_038212805.1 of Bryobacterales bacterium. Taxonomy (GTDB): domain Bacteria; phylum Acidobacteriota; class Terriglobia; order Bryobacterales; family Bryobacteraceae; genus JANXQZ01. Next base: position 3,127 of record JBBQUE010000048.1, read on the forward strand.
GAATACGCTGAAAGACTGGACCGCGAAATCCGTACCATCCAGCAGATGAAGTTTTCGGGATACTTCCTGATCGTCTGGGATTTCATCCGCTACGCCAGGGATCAAGGCATCCCTGTCGGTCCCGGCCGTGGATCCGCCGCCGGAAGCCTGGTGAGCTATGCCATGGAAATCACCGACATCGATCCCCTGCAGTATGGCCTGCTATTTGAGCGATTCCTCAATCCCGAACGCATCAGCATGCCCGATATCGACCTCGATTTCCATACCCGCCGCCGCGGCGAAGTCATCCACTACGTCACTGAAAAATATGGCCGTGAGCAAGTCGCCCAGATCATCACCTTTGGCACGCTCGGCGCCCGCACCTCCATAAAAGACGTAGGCCGCGCGCTCGAAATTCCCTACGCCGATGTCGATCGTATCACCAAACTCATCCCCACCACCTTGAACATCAAGCTCAAGGACGCCATCGCCCAGGAACCCGCCATCACCGAGCTCGCTAGCAAAGATCCGCGTATCGCCGAAGTCCTGGAAGTCGCCCAAAAGGTGGAAGGTATGGCGCGCAATTGCGGCGTGCACGCCGCCGGAGTAGTGATCTCGCCGGTCCCGCTGAAAGAACTGGTCCCCCTCTACAAGACCAACAAGGACGAAATTGTCACCCAGTACGACATGGTCGGGCTCGAAAAACTAGCTCTGTTGAAGATGGATTTCCTCGGGCTCACCACCCTCGACATCATCCAGGACGCGCTCAGCCTCATCAAGAGACACCAAGGCATTACCCTGATCGTCGAAGACCTAGCTCTCAACGATCCCAAGACGTACGAGCTCTTCTCGAAGGGATATACCAGCGGCGTATTCCAATTCGAATCGCGGGGTATGCGCGATATCCTGCGCAAATATCAACCTGAGCGCATTGAAGACCTCTGCGCCCTGAACGCCCTCTATCGCCCGGGCCCGATTCAGGGTGGCATGGTGGACGACTTCATTGACCGCAAACATGGCCGAAAGCAGGTGGTCTACGACTTTCCGGAACTGAAGATCCTGCTGGAAGAAACCTATGGCGTCATCGTCTACCAGGAACAGGTGATGCAAATCTCCAACAGCCTGGCGGGCTATTCCCTGGGCGAAGCCGACCTGCTCCGCCGCGCCATGGGCAAGAAGAAGTTTGAGGAAATGGCCCAGCAGCGCGAAAAGTTCCTGGCCGGGGCAAAGGAAAAGGGGCATCCCGCAAAGAAGGTCGAAAAGATCTTCGACCTTATGGAGCAATTCGCCGGCTACGGCTTCAACAAGTCGCACTCGGCCGCCTACGCCTACCTGGCCTACGTCACGGGATACCTGAAGGCCAACTATCCGCTTGAGTTCCTCTCAGCCCTGCTGACTTCCGAAACCGGCAATACCGCCAAGATCGTCAAGTACATCAGCGAGGCCCGCGAAATAGGAATCGACGTCTTCCCGCCGCACGTAAATTCCAGCGATAACGACTTTACCCCGTCCAATCCAGACGAAAAACGCGGCATCCGCTTCGGATTGTGCGCCGTCCGGAATCTCGGATCCGGCGCGGCCGAATCCATCATCAAGGCCCGCAATCAGGACGGCCCGTTCACTTCGTTTTACGATTTCTGTGAGCGCGTGGACTTGAGCGCCGTCAATCGCCGCGTGATGGAAAGCCTCATTAAATCCGGTGCGCTCGACAACCTCGGAGCCAATCGCGCCCAACTCAACGCCATCATCGATCAAGCCATGGAGTCCGGCCAGCGCCTCTGGAAAGATCGCCAAAGCGGCCAAAGCGGGCTCTTCGGAAACATGTTCACGGATGGGCCCGCGCAGGAAGAGCACCCCCTGCCCAACCTTCCTCCCTGGACCCCGCAGCAAACCCTGTCAGGCGAAAAGGAGATCCTCGGCATTTACGTCACCGGCCACCCCCTGGACGAATACAATGACAAGGTTTCCGAGCTTGCCACGTTTACCACCGATCGTCTGGAAGGCCTCGAAAAAGGCACCGAGGTCGCGCTCTGCGGGATTCTCACCGGAATTCAGCGCCGCCGCAGCAAGGAAGGGAAGCTCTGGGCATCCATGCAGATTGAAGACCGGGAAGGCAGCGTGGAGGGCATGGTCTTTTCCACCCAATACGACCGTCTGCTCGCGGCCTTGGTCGAAGACAAAGCCATTCTAATCAAGGGCTTAGTGCTTCCTGAGGATAACGCACCGCCTAAAATTTCCATCCAGGATCTCACCCCTCTGGATGTGGCCCGGGTCAATCTGCCAGCCTTGATTTCCATCCGGATTCCTTTGGGCGCGAACGGAGCGGAAAAGGCCACCGCGCTCAACCAATTGTTCATCCGCAAGAACGGCCAAACCGAAGTCCGCCTCCGATTAGAGAAACCGCGCGACTTTTCCGTTATCCTGGATGTTGCCAGCAAGGTCCGTCCTGACAAAGAATTCCGGGCCGAAGTGGAACGAATCTGCGGACCTGAGTCCGTTGAAGTACTTGCAGGATAAATGCCGGAAGACCTAGCTGAAGCACCCATCGACGAATCGTCACCCCCAGTACTGACCAATCCTTCCTGGGAGCGGGTGCAACTCGCCCGCCATCCGAAGCGCCCGCACGCCCTCGATTATATTGACCGCGTCTTTACCGACTTCACCGAACTTCATGGCGACCGCGCTTTTGCCGACGATAATGCCGTCGTCGGGGGAATGGCCTATTTTGAGGGCAAGCCCGTGATGGTGATCGGCCAACAAAAGGGCCGGGACACAAAACAAAAACTCTTCCGGAATTTTGGTATGCCAAAACCGGAAGGCTACCGTAAAGCTCTCAGGCTCATGCAGTTAGCTGCTAAGTTTCGCCGGCCGGTGATCACCTTCATCGACACCCAGGGCGCCTATCCCGGGATCGATGCGGAGGAGCGCGGCCAAGGCGAAGCCATCGCCTACAACCTCCGCGAAATGGCTCGCCTACAAGTGCCCATCATCGCCTTCGTCATCGGGGAAGGGGGCAGCGGCGGCGCACTCGGGATGGGAATCGCCAATCGCGTCTTCATTTTCGAAAATGCCTATTACAGCGTGATTTCTCCGGAAGCCTGCGCCGCCATCATCTACAGGGATTCCGGAAAGGCACCTGAGGCTGCCCGCGCCCTCAAACTAACCGCTCCTGACCTGCTTCAACTCGGGTTGGTCGATGGCATCGTGCCCGAACCGCCGGGCGGCGCGCAGGAAAATCCCGACGAGGCAGCGGAATTGCTGAAGGAACCGCTGCGCCTGGCCTTAGCCGAACTCGCACCGCTCTCTCCCGCGCAACTCGTGGACGATCGCTATAACAAGTTTCGCCGCATGGGGAACTTCTTCATCGAGGCCGGCGCGTGAAGAAACCCGTGGTTGTGGGGATCGCTTTTGTCCTCGCGGTGTTAGGCGTGCTCATTTATTCCACCATGAATCTGGCCCAGTATCGGGTAGAAGTGTGCATGGCTTTCAACGGCCGGACCCAATGCCGGATCGCCTCCGCCGACACCGAAGAACACGCTCTCAGGACGGCCTCCTCCAACGCCTGCGCCTTGATTTCTTCTGGTGTCACGGACACCATCGCTTGTGAGCACGGCGCGCCCCAAAAGGTAACCTGGCTCAAGAAGTGACGACGTTTGGGCGTAAATTACCGCGTGATACCATAACATAAACCGAACAAACCCAGAGACTGCTGCGTCTGTATCGAACGGGAGATCCAGTTTGTGAAGCGTAAATGGAAAATAGTAATTGGTGTGTTCCTTGTATTACTGGTGACTGGTGGTGTATTCGCCAGCATGAAGTTCAACGAACGCGGGATCGTCACTGTACAGACCGGTCGAGTAGTTCGGCAGGATTTGACGGCCGTAGTAACCGCCTCCGGCGAGATCAAGCCTCGCAATTACATTAATCTGGGCGCCAACGCCATGGGCCCTATTACGCAAATTCTTGTAAAAGAGGGGGATCACGTTCGCAAGGGCCAGGTAGTGGCGAAAATCGAATCCACCCAGGCGGGTGCCGATGTTCAGGCGCAGAAGGCCGCCATCAACACTTCTCTGTCCGATTCGGCCGCGGCGGAATCCGGTATGCAAGCCCTGGCGGATGCGATCAAGACCGCCGAAGCGGGGGTGGAACGATCCAAGTTTGAACTGGAGCGGACCAAAATAAACCTCGACCGTGCCGCGCTCCTGCTCAAAGATAAGCTGGTCGCCCGTCAGGACTACGATCAGAAGAAAGCTGAATACGATACCGCGCGGGCCGCAGTCACCGAAGCGGCAACCCGAGTAGCCCAGGCGCAGGATCAGGAAGCTCAATCCCGCCAACAGGTTACGTCCGCTCAGCGGCGCGTCACCCAGGCCCAGGCCGGCCTGACGCGCATCGTCGACGTTCTGGATAAACACTTAGTGGTGGCGCCTCTGGACGGCATCGTCACCAATTTGCCAGTGCGGGTTGGCGAAACCGTGGTGCAGGGAATTCAGAGTAGCCCGGGCAGCACTATCATGACCGTCGCGGACATGTCGCTGATCACCGCCGAGGTGAAAGTGGATGAGACCGACATCGTGAATGTCAAACTGGATCAGATAGCCGATGTCACCATTGACGCCATTCCGAACCGGACGTTTAAAGGTCATGTCATAGAGATCGGTAACACTGCAATTCTTCGTTCTACCGGGGTTGCCGCGTCCCAAAGTGCGGTCTCCAGTCAGGAAGCCAAGGATTTTAAAGTGGTCGTCGCGCTCGATAATCCGCCCGGCGAAATTCGTCCTGGCCTTTCCTGTACGGGAAAGATCATCACCGCGACCCGCCAAAAGACTTTGACGATTCCGATTCAGGCCTTGACCGTGCGCCAGAAAGGCGATCTGGAGCAGGCACCAAAGGGCGAGAAGCGGGATGCCCAACCGATGCTCGATCCGGTTGCCGAGAAGGCCAAGAAGGAAGAACTGCAAGGCGTGTTCGTCATCCGGGACGGCAAGGCCACCTTCGAAAAAGTAGAAACCGGCATCACGGGGGCAACGGACATCGAGGTCCTGAAAGGCTTGCAAGATGGCGATCAAATTATCACCGGCAGCTATAAGGTGATCCGGACTCTGAAAAACGAAGCCAAAGTGAAAGTGGATAACAAAGCCCCTGTAAAGGTTCAAAGCTAAAATATGGCAACAGCGACTCAGGATCTCGTCGCCCGCGGCGAACAACTCAAGCGCGACGGAATCGTCATTCGTACATACGATCTTTGGAAGACGTACGTGATGGGCGATCAGGAAATCCACGCCGTATCAGGCGTCGATATTGAAATCAAGCGCGGCGAGTATGTCGCCATCATGGGCCCCTCCGGTTCCGGCAAGTCAACCCTGATGAACCTGATCGGCTGCCTTGACACCCCAACCAAGGGCAATTACTACCTGAACGGCAATCTCGTGAGCGAGATGACCGATGACGACCTGGCCCGAATTCGGAACAAAGAGATTGGCTTCGTTTTTCAGACATTCAATCTTCTGGCTCGCGCTACAGCTCTACACAACGTGGAACTCCCGCTGATTTATGCCGGTCTCTCCTCCGATGTGCGCATGGAAAAGGCCAAATCCGCGTTGCGCTCCGTCGATCTCGAAGCCCGCATGTTGCACAAGCCCAGTGAGTTGTCCGGCGGACAACGGCAGCGCGTCGCCATCGCCCGGGCCCTGGTCAACAATCCATCCATCCTACTGGCCGACGAACCCACCGGTGCGCTGGACACTGCCACCGGAAACGAGATCATGGCTTTGTTTGAACGGCTCTACCAACAAGGCAACACCATCGTCCTGGTAACCCATGAGCATGATATTGCGCTCCACGCCCACCGGGTCATCCATGTCCGCGATGGAAAAGTCGAGAAAGACGAAATCATCTCGAAGTAAAGTTCTAGAAGAGTTCACTAATTTCTTTCGCCGTGGCGCGCGCTTCCAGGTGAATCAATCCGGCGTTGGAGCCCATGGGACCCATCACCGCCAGAACTGCCTTCGCGCCAACCGCATAGACGAACAGCATTCCCTCTTCTCCGCGGATGCTGACTTCGGCCAGTTGTCCCGTGGCCATGCTGTCGCTGATACGCTTCCCCAGGCTGGTAGCGGCGGCGGCCATCGCGGCGACGCGGTTCGGGTCCGTGGCATTCGAAAGGGAATGCGCCACTGGCAAGCCTTCGTTCGAGGCCAGCAACACCCCACGAAGTTCGGGGATTGCATTCCGTAGCGCTTCCAAATGAGTCTTCAGAACATCGTGTTTAGTCATACGTTCTCCTGGAGGTATGATCGTCTATTTGGCAAGAAACTTTAGGTCAACCAAGTAAAAGACATTAATTTCCACAACCGCGCCCAAGGTATATTTGCAACGGGACTCCATGAAAATACAACTCTCTTCAATTTTACTCTAAGGTCTTCACGCGAGAAAGCCGATGAAGATACTATGAGATGCCTCTATTGCGGCAAGCAACTCGCCTTGCTCCGAAGGCTCACCGGTAGCGGTGAATTTTGCTCCGACGCTCATAAACAGAGCTACCACGAAGAATATAACCGGCTCGCGCTCACACGGTTGATCGCGGCCCAGTCCAAACCCGACGAACCGCGGGGAAGTGGATCCTCGCTGAATCCCCTGACGATGCCGCTGGGGTTGGCGAACAGCAAGAAGAGCCGCGCCTCATTCGAGACCGGACCCACCGCCGGGTCTTCCACCCGCTGGAACGAGGTAAAGGAAGCGGCGCCATCCCGCATGATCCCGGCGGTACCGATGGAGGCGCCCCCGCCGCCCGCTGCTCCTTTTATATTGGGGACAACCAAACCGGCTTCGGCGTCGCCCGCTCAACTCGTCTCTCTCCTGGAAAGCATCCCTTTCAAGGCGGAGCCCACGCCGCCGGTCTGGGACCCGCGCGTGGAACCGGCAGAGCTCAAACCCCAAGATCCACCACTTTCCGCCGCTCTTCCCTGGAGTGGTCCACCGATACCTCCCACTTCGCCCGTCGCGTTGAAAGCGGCCGCCGCGCCGGCCTTCGCGCCTTTCACCACAGCACCTATCGCCAACCCGGTGCTCGCTCACCGGACCACGGCGAAATTCAAGCTGCAGCCGCCCGTCCCATTGGAGGCAACGTCTTACCTGCCCGGGTATCAGCAGAGAGCCAGAACCACGCGCGCATTCGAAGTGATACGCCTGGCAACTATGATCTTTGGCTCGCCCGAACTCCGCGCCATCGCTCCCCAGG
>JBBQUE010000049.1:0-10221 GCA_038212805.1 Bryobacterales bacterium
GATTTCGGTTTTATCGACCGATTGCCGCGTTTAGCGGTGGTGCAGGCCGCTGGATCCGCGCCATTCTACGATTTCATGCACGTGGGCGGAGACTTCGAAAGCGTCGCGCACCCGGAGACGCTGGCCACCGCGATTAAGATAGGCGATCCGATTTCATGGCCCAAGGCGATGCGCGAGATTCGAGCCGCCAACGGGGTGGTAGAGAAGGCCTCCGAACAAGAGATCGCAGACGCCAAAGCGGTGATCGGCAAAGCGGGCATTGGATGCGAACCCGCCTCAGCCGCCACGCTGGCAGGGATTCGAAAGCTAACCGCGGCTGGAACCATGCATCGGGATGCCGACGTAATAGCGGTCTTGACGGGCAATGTTTTGAAGGATCCGGATTACATTTATCAGTACCACACCGGTCAACTGAAATCGCCTTCGGGAGAGCTGATTCACTCCACGTTTGGCAATCGGCCCGAGGTTCTCCCGAACGATCCGGACCGGATCGCAGCCATGCTGGAAAACCGGTAGAACTACCGGCGCTGCTGAGCGCCTCCGCCACCTCGCGGGGCCACCCGCTGCGCTACGGCATTATCCTTAGTTTCGCCAAACCTCAACCCGCGGGCTTCGCCAGTAGACCGGTCACGCATCACATTCACGCCGTCCACGGTGACGCCGGCCGGGGCGAAGAAATTCTCCACGTCGGCTTCAGTAGCCGAGTAGGGCAGAACCCCGGAGGCAGAATTGCAAGCGTTGATTAGAGGAATGAGAGAGGGTACGGCGGGGCAGAAAACTGGCACTCCTGATTTCTTCTTCATTTTGCCAGAAATGCTGATAGTATGATCCCACCCGGGGGACCGCATGTTTCGAACACTTTGTTTCTTATCCCTGTTGGCCGCGGCCTTGCATGCCCAGACCAACACTGCCGTGATTCGCGGCGTAGTGACGGACCCCGCAGGGGCCAACATTGCCTCCGCGAAGGTGACCGCGACCAGCAGCCAGACTGCCGTAGTGTATTCGGCAACCACCAACGAAACCGGACTGTACCTGATTCCGGACGTTCCCGCGGGACAATACGCCATCACGGTGGAGCATCCGGGATTCCGCCGCTCTCTACGGGAGTCGGTTGCCGTGACCACCGGCGCAACGCTCTCGCTCGACATCAAGCTGGAACTGGGCGAACTGAGCCAATCGGTGACGGTGAGCGGCGAAGCTTCGCTGGTGCAAAGTTCCACCTCCGGCATCGACCAGTTGATTGAAGCCAAGAGCATCGCGAATATCCCCTTGGGCGACAGGCGTACGATGAACGTGATTCAGTTAAGCGGCGCCGCCGTGTTCACCGGTTACGACAACGGCCAAAAGCCGAATTTCTCGCTGGCGGGCGGACGCGCGCAGAGCCAGATGTTTTGGATTGACGGGGCTAGCGGCCAGAACATGCGGCTGGGCATCGGCCAACTGGATACGGACCCCCCCATTGAATTGATCGACGAGATCAAGGTGCTGAGCAACAATTACGCGGCGGAATTCGGAGGCTCGAACGGCGGAGTAATTATCGAAACCACGAAGAGCGGTTCGAACCGCTTCCACGGAAGCGCGCTGGAATACCTGCGTAACGATCTGCTGGACGCGCCCGGTTTCTTCGCGCCGGTCGTAAATGGCGCTAAGGTGATACCGAAGCTGCGCTACAACCTGTTCGGCGGCACCGTGGGCGGGCCTATCCGCAAGAACAGAACCTTCTTCTTCTTCGATTACGAAGGGAGCCGGCGCCGGACTGGTTATACATCCACCTTGACAGTCCCGTCGCTGCTTCAGCGGACCGGCGATTTCTCGAAAACCTCCAACGCGGCGGGTGCCGTCATCCCGGACTTCGATCCCACATCTACTGCCGCCTCCGGCTCCACCTTCACCCGGCAGCCGTTTCCCGGCAATATCATTCCATCCAGCCGCCTGGATCCGGTGGCGCTGAAAATCCTCAACTACTTCCCGCTGCCGAACCGCCCGCCGGACAATGCGACCGGCGCGAATAATTTCCGCGGTAACGGCGTCAACACGCTGACCCATGATTTCTGGTCCGTGAAGGTGGATCACAATTTCGGAGCGAAGGACCGCATCACCGGCCGCTACATGTATAACCAGGACAACACCAATGTACTCAGCGTGTTCCCCGACCCTGGTCCGGAACCCTCCACCTTCAATATCGCGAACCAGAAGAGCGCCCTGGGAGATTGGACCCACACCCTCACCCCTTCCACCGTGAACGAGTTTCGCGTGAATATTGCGCGCCGGGTTGCCCATTCGCTCAGCGCGGGGGTGGGTGGAGGATATCCCGCCAAAATCGGGCTGCAGGGCGTGTCCGATCACGCGTTCCCCAACATCCAGACCACAGGCTTTGCGGCACTGGGCACCGTTAATCAGGAGCGGCAGCAGTACCCCATCGATCAGCAGCAGTTCGTGGAAAACATTTCCACTTTGCGCGGGCGCCATGCCCTGAAGGCGGGGTTTGAGTTGCGCCGCTCACGCAATCATGAGGTCAATCTGCCAACGGCATCGGGTTCGTTCACCTTCGCGACGCAACCCACCGGCCAGCCCGGTAACGCGGCCACCGGAAACGGCCTGGCATCCCTGCTGCTGGGCTTTCCTACGTCGTTCACCGCGCAACAGACAGACGAACTGGACCGCTACAGTTACTACCTGGCAGCCTATTTTCAGGACGATTGGACCATCACCCGCAGCCTGACGCTGAACCTGGGAATGCGCTGGGAAACGGATACGCCCATCACGGATAAGGACAATCGAATGAACGGGTTCGACCAGAACGCGCGCAACCCCGTCAGCCAGACTCCGGGGGTGGTGAAGTTCATGGGGCTGAACGGATTCCGCACGCAGCCCTACGCTACCGACAACAACAACTTCGGCCCCCGGTTGGGCTTCGCGTGGAAAGTGTTGGGGTCTGATCGCACGGTGTTGCGCGGCGGGTTCGGCATCTTCTTTGCGCATCCGTTCGACGCCGGCGTACCGAACGCGGTGGCGCTGGGCTTCAGCCAGTCCACCACCATCAATACGCCGGATAACGGAATCACAGCGCCGTTTTACTTGAGGAACGGCGTGCCGAACGCGACCGCCGCGCGCCCCGCGCTGAACGATTCGTTCGGGGCCGTGGCCGTTGGCCAGAACCCCAACACCGCGGTGACGTTCTTTGAGACCAACCGGGCTACGGGGTATTCGGAGCAGTTCAATCTGGGTCTGCAGCGCCAAGTGGCGAAATCGATCGTGGTGGAAGTCAGCGCGATTGGCAATCTGGGCCGCAAGCTTCCGAGCGCCAACCTTCCGATCAACCAGATACTGCCTCAGGTGCTGGGGCCCGCGCACCAATCCCAAAGGGACCGTCCGTTTCCCCAGTTCTCCAACGTTTCGGTCCAGAATCCGACGCTGGGTGAGTCGAACTACTATGCCGGTTTGGCGCGCGTGGAGAAGCGCTTTTCAGGCGGGTTCAACGTCAATGCGAGTTATACGTTTTCGAAGTTTCTGGAAAATACCAACGACACAGGAACCACCGTGGGGCGCGACGCCGGGCCGTATTCCAACCTGTACAACCGCCGCCTGGATTACGGGCCGTCGGCCAACGACGTGCACCATCGGATGTCATTCAGTTCAGTTTATGAATTGCCGTTCGGCCCCGGTAAGGCGTATCTGACGAAAAGCCTGCTGGGTAAGATCGCGGGCGGGTGGACCATTGGCAACGTCACCATTGTGCAAAGCGGTCCGCCGATGTCGGTTACCACCCAGACTAACAATACGAATTCATTCTCCGCCGGGTCACAACGACCCGACGTGGTACGCAGCCCCAACCTGGCATCGGATGGACGTACAGTGACGCACTGGTTTGACACCTCGGCTTTCCTGCAGCCCGCCAATTTTACCTTTGGCAACTCGGGACGGAACATTGTGCGGGCGCCCGGCCTGTTCACCATGGATTTTTCGGTGATGCGCATATTCCGCTTCGCCGAGAGATTCAGCCTGGAGGTGCGCGGCGAATCGTTCAATGCGCTGAATCACACCAACTTCTCGGCCCCGGGAGGGACGTTTGGCGGAGCGGGTTTTGGAACCATTAGCGGGTCCGGTCCGGCGCGGCTGAACCAGGTAGGAATGCGCTTTGCTTTCTAGCCCGCCCGAACCCTTGCTGCGCAGCTCATTCTGCAAGCCTTGGTAACGGCCGGGATGTCCGAAGAGTTTAGCGCGGTGTTAGCATGAGGTGACTGCAAGAGGCAAACATAACATGCCGTTGGCCGCTTCTATATCGACTCCGCCACTGATCGAAGGCGACTCGCTGACGAGCAGTGAATTCCTTCGCCGCTGGGAGGAGATGCCTGGCGTAAAACGGGCTGAACTGATCGACGGAATCGTCTATATGCCATCACCCGTAAGCCTGGGACACGGAGACTACGAGATTTTTTTGGGTGCCTGGCTCAGTTTCTACGCGCTGGCTACTCCGGGCTGCCGGCCCAGCATTGAAGGCACTTGGTTGATGGGTGAGCGGCAAAATCCCCAACCCGACATTACGCTGAGGATTCTTCCCGAATGCGGCGGGCAATCACAAGTCTCCGGCCAGTATCCGTCCGGCGCTCCCGAATTAATCGTGGAAGTAGCCGTCAGCAGCTACGCGCGCGACTTTGGAACTAAGAAGCGGCTGTACGAGCGGATGGGAGTTCGCGAATACCTCATCGCCGTCCCTCGCGAAGAGCGGTTGGTGAGTTTTACCCTTGCTTCCGGTAGCTTTGAGCCCCTGGAAGCGGACGCCGCGGGTATCTTCCGCTCCGCCTGCTTCCCCGGCCTGTGGCTCGATATCGCGGCTCTGTGGAAGCTGGATCTCCAAGGGATGAACTCGGTGCTCCAGCAGGGTTTGGCAACCCCGGAACACGCGGACTTCGCCGCGCAACTCCAATCCCCAAAGCATCTAGACTAGCGGCGAAGCGCTCACTGCTGCCGCGACGGCAACGGAGCGGTTAGCCGCCAGGAGAACCGAATTTTGTGCCGGAAACTAACTAATAAGGGCTGGACGTGAGGTTCGATATACTTCTAAGGTTCCGCAAGATGGATACTTCACGAAGCGGAACGGCTTGGCTCAGGCTGCCGCGCAAGCGTGGCTGCAAGGAAAGAACGGCTTATACAAATGACGTCCATGACTCGCCGCACTTTTACCGCGTCCGCGATGGCCGCGCCGCTGCTCCGGGCAGCCACCGGGGACCGTCCCAATATTCTGTGGGTTACGTGCGAAGACATCGGGCCGCATCTACATGCATGCGGAGACGATTATTCCGTAACGCCGAATCTGGACAAGCTGTGCGCGCGCGGGTCTATCTATATGAACGCGTGGTCAAACGCCCCGGTGTGCGCGCCCGCCCGTACCACCATCATCAGCGGCGTTTATCCGCCTTCCACGGGCAGCGAACATATGCGTTCCAACACCAAAATGCCCGCGGGTTGGAAGATGTTCCCCAGCTATCTGCGCGACGCTGGCTACTACTGCACTAATAATTCGAAGGAAGATTACAACCTGGAAAAGCCACCTGGGACCTGGGACGATTCGTCACCGAAAGCCCACTGGCGCAAGCGCGCGGCCGGACAGCCGTTCTTCTCAGTCTTCAATCTGCTGATCACGCATGAAAGCCAGATCCGGACACGCCCGCATCAGTTAGTTCACGATCCGGCGAAGGTGCGCGTTCCGGCGTACCATCCCGATACTCCAGAAGTCCGTCAGGATTGGGCGCAGTACTACGACAACATCACCACCATGGATGGGCAGGCCGGGGCCATCCTGGCGGATCTGGAAAAGGATGGGCTGGCGGACGACACCATCGTGTTCTTCTACGGCGACCACGGATCGGGCATGCCGCGCAGTAAGCGCTGGCCTTATAACAGCGGCCTCAACGTTTCGATTGTGGTATCCATCCCCAAAAAGTTCAGCCATCTCGCGCCCAAGGATTACGTTACCGGAGCCAAGAACAACCGGATGGTGGGCTTCATCGATCTGGCACCCACGGTGCTGAGCCTGGCCGGGCTGAAGGCTCCCGAGTTCTCTCAAGGGCCGGCGTTTCTGGGGCCCAACGCGGGCACGCCTCGGGCGCATAACTTCGGGTTCCGCGGCCGCATGGATGAGCGGTACGATTGTGTCCGGTCCGTCCGCAATCAGCGCTATGTGTATGTGCGGAACTACATGCCCCACAAGATCTACGGGCAACATTTGGATTACATGTGGGAAACGCCCACCACGCGCGTGTGGGAAGAACTTTATAAGGCGGGCAAGCTGAACGCCGCACAGCGCAAATTCTGGGAAACGAAGCCACCGGAAGAGCTTTACGACCTGACGGCGGACCGCGACGAGATCAACAATCTGGCAGCCTCGCCCGCGCATCAGTCCGTGTTCGCGGAATTGCGCAAGGCACATCGCGAACATGAGCTGAACATCCGGGATGTCGGCCTGCTTCCCGAAGCCGAACTGCATACGCGGCCCGGCGATGGGGCCCCCTATGATGTGGGGCACGATCCGAAGTTCCCCATGGCGCGGCTTCTGGATACAGCTGAGCTGGCCAGTTCTCTGAAACCCGGCGTCACGGCGCAACTGGTGGCCGCCATGGCTGACCCGGATAGCGGCGTGCGTTACTGGGGAGCCATGGGAGTTCTGATGCGGGGAGCGGGCGAACTGAAATCCGCGCGCGTGGCGGTGGTGAACGCTTTGGCCGATAGCTCACCCAGCGTGCGAATTGTTGCCGCGGAGATCCTGGGCCGCTATGGGACTGAGGAGGATCTGGGCCGGAGTCTGGAGACGCTGATCGTGTTGGCCAACCCTGTGACCAACGGCATCTATCTAGCCACGGAGGCGCTGAACAGCATTGACTCGCTGGGGAAGAAGGCTGCACCGTTAAAGGATCGGCTGACCGCGCTACCCATGCCAGGGCCGAACGAGTCGAGCCGGGTAACGCCGATTATCAAGTCGCTATACGACTCAATCCGGCGAAATATTCCGGCGTAGACGACGTTGGAAGCAACGGCCGGCTCTGATGGCTCGTCCAAACGGGACAACGAGTCGAAATGCTAGCCGAAGACATTGATGAAGTGGCGGTGGCTTGAGCCCGTGAACATGAGCCGCGTTACACGCCGGAGGATGTGGAAGCCGGTCTGGGCCGTATCCAGATCCGGTAACTCACGGCGAAGGCCCGCCCAGCCGGTTGTAAGAAATTGCCTCCCTATAAGAAATGCTGGCGAGTCAGGGTGGTAGACGACCGAATCGCGCCTATGCCAGGCACGGCAATTTGACGGGCACCTAACAAATCGGAAATAATACTGATGACACGTTGGAGGTGCCCCGCGTGAACCGCGCCCTTTTTCTGTTTGCGTTATCCGCGCTCACTTTGCCGGCCGCTGACGATTCCAAGCAGCCGCCCTCGGATGCGCATGCTCCGCTGTTCCGGTCCAAGATTCCGCAAGCCGGGAAGGTGACGGAGCAACTGGCCTCCGCGCTTCCCAAGCCCTCCGCCGCATCCGCCCCCATCCCGCACCGCAACTTCATCGACGATGAAATCTTCGGCAAGATGCAGCGAGATTCCGTTCCGTCCGCGCCGCTGGCTACCGATGAGGAATTTATCCGGCGTATCAAGCTGGACCTGACCGGGCGTATCCCGTCCCCCCAGGAGGTCCGCGATTTCCTCGCCGATCCTTCACCAGACAAGCGCGCGAAGGTGATCAACCAGCTGGTGGGCAGCCCTGAATTTGTGGACAAGTGGGCCTACTTCTTCATGGACATCCTGCGCGCCAACGGAAAAATGGGCCGCGGCCACATTCTGTTCCACTACGCCCTGAAGGAAAGCCTGGCGGCCGACCGGCCCTATGACGATTGGGCCCGCTCCCTGATCGCGGCTTCCGCGAAGAGCAATTACGTGGTGGCCGCAGTGAATCCGATCGTGCGCGAACACGTGGAAGGCAAGCCGGGCGAGGCCGCCGACGGGAACGATCTCAGCAAGGTCAACCAGCTTGATACCCATGACGAACTCTCCATCCTTTACGCCAAGATCTTCCTGGGCATGAATATCTCGTGCATTTCCTGCCATGACGGCCAGGACCATCTGGAAAAAGTGAACGCGTACCTGACCGGGAAGAAGCGGTCCGATTTCTTCCAGGAATCTGCGTTTCTCGCCAAAACCCGGTACATGCCGCATGTAGAAAGCAAGGCGGCGGTGATGGGCCACTTCATGGTGGACGACTTGGGCGCCGGCTATAACACCAAGGCCGACAGCATGCTGCGGACGCGCCGGTCCGGCGGCCCGAACACTCCCATGTTTTTGCTGACCGACGAAGCCGCCAAGCCTGAAGCCGAGCCGCGCGAAGAACTGGCGCGCATGTTGACCAGCAATCCGCAGTTCGCCCGCGCAACCGTGAACATGTTCTGGGCCAAGCTGATGGGCGTGGGGCTGGTGGAGCCCTACGATGAGTTCGACCTGGCGCGCCTGGATCCCAAAACCCTGCCAGCCGGGTGGGATGCGCAGCCGTCCCATCCCGAGCTGCTCGAAAAATTGGCTTCGTTTTTTCGTGACAACAACTACAGCCTTCACAAGCTGTTCAAGCTGATCTGTAATTCCAGCGCGTATCAGCTCTCGGCGCGCTTTCCGGGCGAGTGGAATGAGACCTACACGAAATACTACGCCCGCAAGTTCGCGCGCATGCTGACAGCGGAGGAACTGCACGACGCCATCGTGAGCGCCACGGAACGGCCGGGTAAGTTCGTGATTGCATCTAAGAAAGAGGACGGATCATCCGACGGCGGCGCGCCGGTTTCCGTGCCCATGGCCATGCAGGTGAGCGTTCCGCAACCCCGGGGCGACCTGAAAAGCTTCATGGCGGCGTTCGGGGAATCGAACCGGGGCACTCCTCCGCGGGCTCCTTCGCCCTCACCGCTGCAGCCCATTATGATGATGCGCTCGCCGGTGGTGAACGACCGCGTGATGGCGGCCAAGGACAGCCGGGTGCAACGTCTGCTGGGCAGCTATCCGGACAACGGCAAGGTAGTGGACGAGCTGTTCATGGCTTCGTTATCGCGCCAGGCGTTGCCGGCCGAGAAGGCGCTGGCGCTGAAGGCGATGGAACAGGACCGCGTCCGGGGCGCCGAAAACGTACAGTGGGCGCTGTTGAACCTGGTTGAGTTTCTCTACAATTTCTAAGGATTTACGATGCTGAAGAACACCATTGCGGATCTGCTGCCCACCCGGCGCGAGTTGCTGAAGTTTGGCGGGCTTGGGTTGGCGGGGGCGTCGGTGAATGGCATTTGGCCACTGCAGGTGCGCGCGGCCACGGGCGCAAAAACGAAGCCACGCGGCAATGCGCGCAACGTGATTTTCTTCGAACTGGCGGGCGCGCTGAGCCACGTGGATTCGTTCGACTTCAAGGAAAACGCCTCCACGCAAAAAGATTTCGACGTCCGCAAAACGTCCACCGGGATGTACGTCCCGCACGCGCTGTTCCCGAATATGGTGCGGGTGATGGACAAGATCGCCCACGTGCGGTCCTTCGTCAGCCATGAGGAAGTTCACTTCCGCGGCCAGTATTATGTGCAAGCGGGGCGGCAGTTGAACGTCGCGTTTGCGCCGGAGATTCCATCGATCGGCTCGGTTGTGGCTTCCGAGTTGGAGACCCAGCGCCGGGAGAAGGACACCTTCCCGACTTACGTTTCGTTCAGCCTGACGACGAACCAGGTAGGAGCGCTTTCTACCGGCTTCCTGCCTCCGCGTTTCTCAGTTTTCGATCTGAATCCGGAAGAAGCTCTCAAGGGCATGACGCTGGACCAAAAGGCGCTGGAGTTGCTAGAGGAGCGCTGGAAGCTGCTGGCCAGCCTGCGCGATGTGGAGCGGCCTCGCATGGCCAGCTTCGGCAAAACCATCAGCGGGTTTGAGGATTTCAGCATCACGGCTAAGCAACTGCTCACAGATGCCCGTTGGCCCGCGTCCTTCCAAATCAAGGAGGACGAACGCAAGCGCTACGGCAATACCCAGGTGGGGCTATCGGCGATCCTGACGCGGAATCTGCTGCAGCAGGATGGCGGAACGCGCTATATCCATATCTGCCACAACGGGTGGGATCATCACAAAGATATCTGGAACAAGCAGGCCAGCACCAATCACTATCAGCTGATTCAGGAATTCGATCCCGCGCTGGCCAGCCTGCTTGAGGACCTGGCGGCGGCCCCGG
>JBBQUE010000050.1:0-10160 GCA_038212805.1 Bryobacterales bacterium
CTCTACTCGCTCAACTGCTACGCGCAGGTGGAGCTCGGCAGTATCGACGGCACCATCACCGACGGCGGCGGAGCTGTCATCACGGGGGCGCGGGTACAAATCAAAGACGAGGATCGCAACGCCGTCCAGGCGCTTACCTCGAACGATCGCGGCATTTACTCCGCCCCGCTACTGCGGCCGGGCCATTACGAGATTACCGTGGAGGCCCCCGGCTTCCGGCGCGAGATCCGCGGCGGAATCACGCTGCAAGTGCAAGACAAGCTCCGCATCAATTTCCAACTCCAGCTTGGCCAGTTGAGCGATAGCGTGCAGGTAACCGCCGCCGCCCCCTTGCTGCAAAGCGAATCGGCGTCCACCGGCCAGGTGCTGGACACGCAGAAGATCACCGAACTCCCCCTCAACGGCCGCGACTGGCTCCGGCTGGGCCGCCTGGCCCCGGGCACGGTCTCCACCTACTACGGGCGCGACCATAGCTTCACCGCCAACGGAATGCGCAGCATCGAAAACTCGTACCTCATCGACGGCGTGGCCAACGTCAGCTATATGCGCGGCCTGGATGACGGCCGCCGCGACGTGATACGCCCGTCGCCCGACGCGCTGGAAGAGTTCAAAGTGGAGACCAGCCTCTTCTCCGCCGAGTATGGGCAGTCCGCCGGGGCCGTCGTGAACGCCACCATGAAGTCCGGCACCAATCGGTTCCACGGTTCCCTATTCGAGTTCGGACGCAACGCCGCCTTCGATGCCACCCCGTATTTTCAACCGGCCAGCACTTCGAAGCCCCGCTTCAACCAGCATCAGTTCGGCGGCACCATCGGCGGCCCTATTCTAAGGGACAAGCTGTTCTTCTTCTTCAACTACGAAGGCCAGCGCGAAAGCAACCCTTCACCCCAGACCGACACCGTCCCTTCCGCCGCCATCCGCGCGGGTAACTTCTCCGGCCTGCCCACCATTTTCGACCCGGCCACCCTGCGCACTGTAAACGGAGCCGCCGTCCGCGATCCCTTCCCCGGCAACCAGATCCCCATGAACCGCTGGGATCCCGTCGCCCAAAAACTGCTGGCCCTGTTTCCTTTGCCGAACCAGACCGGGCCGCGCAACTACGTCTGGAACCCCACCAGCACCACCACCAGCGACCAGATCAACACCCGCGTCGATTACCGCCCCGGCGACAAAGACCAGCTCTTCGGCCGCTACAGCCAGCTGGATGCGCCCAGCCTCTCGCCGCCCGGTCTGCCCGCGCCCGCCAATCTGGCCGTCACCAAATCGGACAAGACGCACGGCTTGGCCGGAAGCTGGATGCACAACCTGAACGCGTCCACCATCAACGAACTCAAGTACGGTTTCAACCGTGTCCAGATCCTGCAAAACACCGGCACGCAGGTGAACGATTTCGGCATCCCCAATGCCCTTGCCACGGGTGTGCAAGGCCCGCCCGTAGTCAGCGTCACGGGCTTCAACAGCCTGGGTTCGCAGGGCAACGTGCCCATCGCCAAGCTGTCTGAGACGCATGAGGTTACCGACAGTATCACCATGATCCGTGGCCGGCACACGTTGAAGGCCGGCTTCGATTTCCGGCTCATCAGCCCGTTCACCAACGCCACGTTGAACGGAAAGGGATCGTTCAATTTCAACGGAGCCTACACGCAATCGCCCGCCTCGCGCGGCAACACCGGCGCGCCCTTCGCCGACTTTCTGCTGGGCCTGGCGCAGACCGGAACCGTGGGCAGCCGCATCGTCAGTGAGGAGCAATCCAAGGTATGGGCCGGCTACCTCCAGGACGATTGGAAGATCACGCCGACGCTCACCCTGAACCTGGGCATTCGCTATGAGGTGGCGCTGCCCTTCACCGAATCGCAAAACCACCAGGCCAACTTCGTCTACGCGCCCAACTCGCCGCTCTACGGAACCCTTGCCTTGGCTGGACAGAACGGCAACTCGCGCCAGTTGATCAACACCGATTGGAACAACTTCGCGCCGCGCTTTGGCTTCGCTTGGCAGATCCAGCCGAAGACGGTGGTGCGCGGAGGCTACGGCCTGTTCTATGGGCAGGACGAAGGCTATGGCGTGGTGGCACGCATGGTGGGCAACGCGCCCTTCTTCGTCAGCGTGGCCTTCCCCAGCGATCAACTCTCGCCCCTGCTGACGCTGTCCGGCGGCTTCCCCGCCAACGCGGTGGACCCCAAGAACGCCAAAAATCCCAGCGCCGTTGGCTACCCCGTCAAATTCCCTCTGCCCTACGTCCAGCAATGGGGTCTCACCGTGCAGCGCGAACTGTTCGGCGGTTGGGTGGTGGAGGCCGCGTATGTCGGCAATCTGGGATTGAAGTTGGTAGGCGCGCGCGATTTGAACCAGCCGCTGCCCGGCCCTGGCACCATTAATCCGCGTCGTCCGTTCCCGCTCTACGGCAGCATCCGCGCCATCGAGCCGTACAACCGTTCCACCTACGAAGGCCTGAACCTGCGCGCCGAACATCGTTACTCACGCGGCTTCACCACCATCGCCGCCTATACCTGGGGCCACGCCATCGACGTCGCCAGTTCCATCAACGGCGAAGACGATTACAGCGTACTGCCGCAGAACAGCTACAACCTCAAGCTGGAAAGGGCTGACGCAGCCTTCGACATCCGCCGCCGCCTGGCGATCTCCGGCATCTGGGATCTTCCGCTCGGCGCCGGCAAAACCTGGGTTTCTCACGGCATTCCGGCTTTGCTGCTGGGCGGATGGTCCGTGGAAGGGCTGATCGAAACCGAGACGGGGCGGTCGTTCAATGTCGTGATGTCCACCGACGCCTCCAACACCGGAACCACGGAGCGTCCAAACCGCACCGCCTCCGGCTATCTGCCCCAGAGCCAGCGAACCATCAACCACTGGTTTGACACCGCGGCCTTCACCGCGCCCACTGCCTACACCTTCGGTAACACGCCCCGCAACTCTCTGCACGGGCCCGGCCGCGTGAATTCCGACCTTTCGGTGCACCGCCAGTTCGCCCTCCGCGAACGGTTTCGGCTCACCTTCCGCCTGGAGGCTTTCAACGCCTTCAACCATCCGCAGTTCAGCAACCCGAACTCCACAATAGGCAACTCGCTGGCGGGGGTAATCTCCTCCACCATCGTGGCGCAACGGCAGATCCAATTAGGGCTTCGTCTCACTTTCTAAACACTATGAACCGACGTACTTTTCTTGCTTCCACGGCCGCGGCGATGGCGCCGGCGGCGGATCGTCCCAACGTTCTCTTCCTGATCGCCGACGATCTTACCTACAACGGCATCCGCGCCATGGGCAATCCCGAAGTGGAGACGCCGCATCTCGACCGCCTGATCGGGCGCGGCTGCGCGTTCACGCACTGCTTCCACCAAGGCTCCTGGTTGGGCGCGGTCTGCGTTGCCAGCCGGTCCATGCTGAACAGCGGAGTCAGCGCATTCCGCGTGCAAAAGCAGTTCGAGACCACACCGCTTTGGGGCGAAACGCTGGGCAAGGCCGGATACAACACCGCCATGGTGGGCAAGTGGCATCTCTCCAAGCCCGCGCTGGACCGCAGCTTCCAACAGCACTCCCCGGTCTTTATGGGCGGCATGTTCGAATCGGGTCCGGAGGCTTACAACCGGCCCGCCCCGGGTAACAACTGGACGCCGTGGGACACGTCGTTGAAAGGGCAGTGGCAGCATAGCAACGCCTGGAACAAAAGCTCGCCCGATACCATGCAACATGCGGCTGAGATCTGGGCGGACGCGGCCTCGGAGCGGCTGGCGCAGTTGGCCCAAAAACCCGAACCGTTCTTTCTCTACGTCGGCTTCACTTCGCCGCACGACCCCCGTCAGGCACCGCAGGAGTTTACCAACCGCTACCCGGTCGCCAAAGTTGCCGTGCCTGCGAACTACCTGCCGGAGCACCCGTTCGATCAAGGCGACGCCAAGGTGCGCGATGAGGTGCTGGCTCCGTTCCCGCGCACCCGCGAAGCTGTGCAAGTGCATCGGTCTGAATACTACGCGCATATCACTTATCTGGACCATCAGATCGGGCGCATTCTGGACGCGCTGGAGAAAACCGGCAAGGCGCGGAACACCCACGTCATTGTCACTTCCGATCATGGCTTGGCGGTGGGGCAGCACGGCCTGATGGGCAAGCAGAATCTGTACGACCACAGCACCCGCGTCCCGCTGATTCTGGCCGGGCCCGGCATCCCGAGAAATAAGAAACCGGACGGGCTGGTGTATCAGCACAGCGTGTTTCCCACCACCTGCGAGCTGGCCGGCGTCGCCATCCCGAAGACTGTCGAGTTCCCTAGCCTGGCCGGCTTCGGTACAGGTTCGGGCGGCTTGAAACGGGAGAGCACCTTCTGCTACTACCGGGACTTCCAACGCTCCGTCCGCACGCCGGACCATAAATTGATCTGGTACCCCCAGGCGGGCAAATTCCAACTCTTCGATCTGAAGAACGATCCCTGGGAAATCCAGAATATCTCCGCAGGACGTTCCTCGTCGTCGCTGCGAGCCGACCTGCTCCATCGCCTCAGGGAGCATCAACGAGAGCTGGACGATCCGCTGCCGGTTCCCGGAGCTTGAGGCGAACAACACTTCACGGGCTTGATCCCGGCGTAAAACGCCTTGCTTGTGCGGTGATACGGGCGGCGATCTCTGGATTCTCTTGCAGCAGGTTGTGCTGATCAGGCGGATCGTGCTCCACCTGGTAGAGCGCTTCCGGTTCGAAGCTCATCCGGTCCGGCCCGGTGCCCTCTTTGAAGCTTGGGCGGGTCTGCCGAAGCACGACCCACCCACAGCGGTTCGACTAATTGAGGCCCTGAATAGGGGGGCAGTTTACGATGAAGAGGCTGTCACCGAACTTAGTTAAGTTAGGCGCGAACGACGGCATTCTATCCACCGCAAGCTTGATGCTGGGCGTTGCGGCGGCACATACCGGCCGTGCCCGCATCGGTACAGTCGCAAGCGGACCTGCGGATTTGGCGTACTCCTAACTGAAACGGGACAACCAAGGAGAACAGGAAGAGCTTGCGGAGATCTACGTGGCGCGCCGCCTGGAGCTTGCGCTGGCAAAACAGGTGGCCGAACCTTGGCGGGGTGGGAGCCCACGCGGGCGGTGCGAGCGTGGCGAAGGGCGCTGTTTGTTAATCGGCCGGCTTCCGCCACGCAATCGGAGCCTTGCGTTTCCCGCAGAAAGGCGACACTATCATTTTCGTGGCCGGGGCAACCCATCGCCGCGGAGCCGGCGCTGATTCGAATTCGATGATGCCTATGATGAAGTCCTTGCCGGCGCAGTGTGTTTGACGGCTGGCGCTGGGCTCGCAACGAATAGAAGCAGCCTTATTTATTGATGGACTGGCGGGAAGAAGCGCTCACCGCAGTGCCGGCCGTCGTGTTTCTTTCAGCACGAAGATGGCCGTGCATGGCGCAACCCTACGTGCATGGCGCAACCCTACGTGCATGGCGCAACTTTAAAGGTCCTCCGCGTGCAAGCCCTGAGGTATGCATCAATCCCATTGGCAAGCCGCGGAAGCGCACAAAAAGGCGGCTGACGCCCATCGCACCGCCGCCGAGCATCACGAAAAAGGCGACCAGGCAAGCCACGACTGGCATAGCGAACGGGCCCTCGAGTATTCTGATCACGCCTATAAACTCGCCAAGGAAACCCATAATAAATCGGGACGCATCGGGAGTCCGCAGCCATGATGCGCACCATGATGCGCGCTTTGGTCTACCAGGGCCCCGGCCAAAAAGCTTTCATCGACCGGCCCATGCCTGCCATCGCGTCCCCCACCGACGCCATCGTAAAAATCACAAAAACCACTATCTGCGGCAGCGATCTCCACATTTTTAAGGGCGACGTACCATCCTGTGCGCCCGGACGGATTTTGGGGCACGAAGGGATTGGCGTGGTTCATGAGATTGGCGCCGGAGTTACGGTCTTCCACCCTGGGGATCCGGTTATCATCTCGTGTATCTCAGCTTGCGGGCGCTGTGAATACTGCCGTCGCGGCATGTATTCGCATTGCACCACGGGCGGCTGGATCCTGGGCAACGAGATCGACGGAACGCAGGCCGAATATGTCCGCATCCCACACGCCGACACCAGTCTTTACCCGGCACCCCCGGACGTGGACCCGGAAGCCCTGGTAATGCTGAGCGACATTCTGCCCACCGGCTTCGAATGCGGAGTATTGAACGGGCAGGTACAACCTGGCAACACCGTGGCCATTGTCGGTTCTGGTCCCATTGGCCTTGCGGCGTTGTTGACGGCCCAGTTTTATTCTCCTGCCGAGATTTTCATGATCGATTTTGATGAGAATCGTCTCCGCGCATCCGTGGGTTTGGGCGCTACCAGAACAATCAACGCCACGGATGGGAAGGCTGCGGAGACCGTAATGAAGCTGACCGGTGGAAGGGGTGTCGACACGGCCATTGATGCGGTTGGCGTTCCAGGCTCATTCGAGATATGTCAGGATGTTGTGGCCGCGGGCGGGCACATTGCCAACATTGGAGTGCATGGCGTGAAGGTGGACCTTCACCTGGAGCGTTTGTGGTCGCGCAACATTACGATTACAACGCGGCTGGTCGACACCGTTACGCTGCCTATGTTGCTGAAGACGGTGAGATCGCGAAAGATTGATCCCAAGCTCCTGGTCACCCACCGCTTCACGTTCGATCAGATGCTGGAAGCCTACGAGAATTTCGGCCACGCGGCCAGTTCGCACGCACTAAAAGTGATTATTTCCGCATAAGCTTGCTCACACTTCAAGGATGAGCAGACGTCAGAACCACTCAAGCCAGAGAAATTGTTATGCCTTGCCCTGGTGTGATTCGCGCGCCTTGGCAGCCTGCTCTTCCACAAACTGGAGAATGTCGTAGCGTTTGGTGCCGCGCCCGGGGAAGAAAGAGTTCACCGCTTCCCGCTCATCCTCGAAGAGTTCAAAGGCCAGGGCCAACTTGGTCAAAACCAGCAATTCCAAATGAGTCCTGTCCAAGTTGACCAGCGCCAGGTTGCCCCCGCATTTGCGAAACTTTGCAAGCCCGGAAGCCAATACGCCCAGTCCCTCGCTGTCGAGATCGCCCGCTTCCTTGAGATTCAGAATCACGTTGATCTTGCCTGCTTTCCGCAGCGCGTCCAGTGCCCCCCGTAGCTTGATGCAGTCCTCACCAAACGTGATGGAACCCTGGATATCCAGAATCGCGATCCCTTCCATCTCTCTTTGGGCGATCTGTAAAGCCATGTCTAGTGGACCATGGCTTTGAAGGAGTCCAGCAGAACCGCGATGTCGGTAAGACCGTGATAGATAGGCGAGACCGCCTTATCAAGATTGAGCAGGGAATAAACGGCGATCTGCGCGGAACGCACGGAATATTCCACTGTGAAAACAACCTCTTCCGGAATCTCACAGAATTGCCCGATGAAAGCCAGATTCGTGGTTCCAGTTGGCCGGACGAGCGGCCGGTCCCCTCTTAGTCGCGGCATGAACTGGCTGGTAATGTAAGGCATCATGCAAGGGATGCACTTCGAAGTGCCCAGAATCAGCGGCAGATGTTCATCGAAGCGTAAATGCCCGCAGAGTTCCACCAGAATTTCGGCGCCCGTGCATTCGGACATCTTCTTGGGGACGTAGTCACCGGTTTGATCGGGGAACAGGCCGTAGCCCCAAAATACTTGGATGTTGGCTGGCTGTCCAATGAAATGAGGCTGGTACGCCAGCACCACGGACATCAGCCAACTGGAATCGGTGAAAGTGACCAGGCCGCCGGTACCTGCTTTGTTTCCGGTGAATTGTTCCATCAGACGGAAGAAAGTAGGGTCGCTCAAAGTCACTGTGAAGGACAGCCATTTTGATTCGTCCGGGTTTGAGTGAAATACCGCGGGCTTGCCAAAATCGGAGTGTTTTGCCGCCAGCGATTCCCATAGGTCCCAAGACCCCGCGGTATCGGATGCCGGGGTGCCCGGAGGCATGTTCATGGAACCAATACTCGAGGCCGCCGTCATGGAGCCCAGCGTGACAAAGACTAAGTCGTGCGCGCCAACCGGAATCTCCTTCAATTCGCCTTCCGCCAGATAGTGAATGCGTTCCACTGCCTGGCCCTCCTTGCCATTCTTGAAATCGAGCCCGGTCACCCGGCTATTCAGCATGAATCGCACGCCCTGTTCGTTCAGCCACTTGGTGAGCGGACGAACGATGGAATCGTACTGGTTGTAGGGCGTGCGCTTCACCCCTGCCAGCGTTGTGATGCGCGGGAATTCCTGAATAAAGCGATGGAAATAACGTTTCAGCTCCACCACGCTATGCCAGGGCTGAAAGGCGAAGGTGGTGCACCACATGAACCAGAAATGGGTTCCAAAAAAGGAAGGTTGGAAGTAGTCCTCGATTCGCCGGGCACCCAGCGAGTCCTCTGGAACGGCCAGCAGTCCGATCAGATCCACGCGGTCCTGATTCGTAAATCCGGTGTTGGAAACATCCACCTTGGCACCCGCGGCCACCAGTCTGGCGTTCGAGTGACTATGGATTTGCTCGTTAAACAGCCGGATCTCTTCGCGCACCGTCCGGGCGGGGTCCGTCAGCGAGGGAATGAACGACAACAAATCGTACGTACAGGTGTATGCTTCGTCTGTAAACATCCTGCCGCCGCGCATGAGATAGCCGGTTTCGGGCGAACCGCTGCCGTCCAGACTGCCCCCCAACGCGGCGGATTCTTCCAGGATGTGAATGTTTCCGGCGGCTACGCCCCCTCGAATCAGATAGGCGGCGCTGGCGAGCGATGCGATTCCCGCACCGGTAAGGTAGGCCTTTGCGTCGGTCGGCTCTGGATGATTACCGTTTTCCTTCGTGCTCTGCATGTTCGTGCTCTGCATTGATGTTGGCCTCCGATGGCTGCAACCTCTTAGAGCACGTACCTTACCGTTCACCCTCGGATTAAGAACGCTGTCACGCGGAAGCCATCTCGCGTTCCGGCGAATGCAGGTAGAGTTCGGTGGGCTGCATACCTTTTATGATCTCCCGTGCGTGCGCCGCTTCCGCCGCCGTTCCGTGAGCCAAAATCAGGAATTTGTCCGTCTTGATGGCCAATTCATAAGCAAGCACGCTGTCTTTTGGCACTCCCATGCTGAATAGACCCGCCCCGATTGCGCTCAATCCCCCGAACACCACCGCCCCTTCCAGCGCACCTGCGATCCAGGCCACCAGCGGGCCAGCCACCATCACCGGTCCCATGCCCGGAATCACCAGGAAAGCCGCGCCAAACAACATTCCCCAAAGCCCGCCCCAAAACGCTCCCGTACCTCCCCAGCGCTTGATGCGGTCGCCAGTCGTGTAGAATCCCACCACGTGTTCCTCGGCATGCGGATTCTTGCCCACAATGGACAACTTAGTCATATCGAAGCCACCCTGCTGCAGTTCTTTCACGGTCTGTTCTGCCTGCGCGTGGGAGTCATAGACTGCCACCACCATGTCTTTTTCGGATGTCATATATTCCTTATCCAATGCGTCGATTTCACTTGCGGCTGGCCCGGCCAGTCCCGCAGTTCCCAGCAGCACTTGGGGCTCCATTCCCGCCACCCAGGCAGAACGATGCCGGAACTAAAAATTCAGCGTATGGCGCAGCCCGTGGTTAAAGTAGTGCACGCACTGCATCGCAGGCGAAAATGACCGCGCCACCTCGCGGACTCAGTGGTTTACGGCCGGGGTGGGGCAGGCGTTTGCGCCTGTCTTGCTATTCGCCACGTGCTGATAGCGCAGCGGCATAAAGCGGCTTCGACGGAAATGGAAGTAGATCAAAACACTCACAATCGCGGCATACGCGCACCACATCGACGTGAAGGCGTACCTCATCACCACCATCACCACCAGCAGCCCTATTAGATTAGCGGCCCCCAGCACAACAAGGTCTCGAAACCCCGAAAAAAACAGTGCCCCGCACGTGGCAATCACGTACAGAACGGCTATCGAGTCTGTGGTGGTCACTTGATTGAAATAGATGATACTGTGATGCAGCTCGGATACATTTAGAGGATAAGCGATCAACCCCCACGTTAGATATAGCGCCAGCCCCGCTCCCAATAAACAGAATCCCCACATGCGCCGCCTGCGATGCACTGTCGGTTCAATGAGAAGCACGCTGAACGGCAAGAGAAACGGTAACATTCCTTGGGCGTACAGGACATAGGCG
>JBBQUE010000051.1:0-10058 GCA_038212805.1 Bryobacterales bacterium
CCCAACCGGCAAGGATCGGCAGAACAAGCTTCCGGCACTGTCGGTTCCTGGTTTCAGTTCGTACACGGGCAGCCCCTATCCGTCCTCCTCTGCAGGACCTGTCTACGTGGTCGGCGACAACATCACCAAAATTTGGGGTAACCATACCATCAAGGGTGGCGTTAGCATTGAACGCGCCGGAGAGAACGATTACGATCAAATCAACGTCAACGGCGTTCCGGGCGGCACCGACAACCAGAACGGCCGCTTCGAATTCAGCGATTCCCGGACGGGCGGCAGCGGCGTGGGCATCGGCGACACAGCTCTTGGGCTGTTCAACAACTACGCCGAAATTGGCACTCGTTCCTACACTCCCTACCGGGGCCAGATGTACGAATGGTTCATCCAGGATGGATGGAAGGTTACGCCCAAACTGAAGATTGAATATGGGGTCCGGCACACCATCGTGCAACCGTACTACTCTCTCTGGGGCAACATCTCCATCTTCGATCCGAAATACTACAGCGCCTCCAACGCCGTAAAGGTAGATCCCAAAACTGGCAACCCGATTCCCGGTGCCGGCGATGTCTACAACGGAATCGTGATCCCTGGCAGCAGTTGGCCTAAAGCGGCCATCGGACGCGTTCCGGCAGCTACCGACGCCAGCTTGCAATATCTGTTCCGAGGCGGAAAAGAACCGAATTACTATTCGAACATCGACTACTTGAATTTCCAGCCGCGTCTAGGTATTGCCTATTCCCTCAATAACAAGACCGTTGTCCGCGCCGGCGCTGGTAAGTTTAGCACCCGCCTCGGCGTTAGCGACTCGGTATTCCTCGGCGGCAACCCCCCGTTGCAGCCCATCGCTTCCATTCCCAACGGCAATGTGGACAATCCAGGCGGTGGCTCGAAGGCTAGCTTCCCGCTGAGCGTAACCACGCAGGCTAAGGTTTTCCACATGCCCCAGTCGTACTCCTGGAACTTTACGGTGGAACGCGAAATCGGCTTCAACACTGTCGTCGACGTGAGCTACGTCGGCCGCCGCGGTCTGTTCGCCCAACGCGAAAAGAACATTAACCAGCTCCAGACGGGCACCGTGCAGGCCAACGTCGGCACGAACGTCAACGCGCTCCGCCCATATTTGGGTTACGGGCCAATCCGCGAAACTTTCAATGACGCCAATATGCTTTACAACTCTCTTCAGGTGGGCCTGAACCGCCGCTTCACGAAGGGTTTCAGCTACGGCATAGCCTACACGCTTTCGAAGTGCAACGATAGCGGCAGCGGCCAGCGCGACATTGTTCCCAACGCTTACGACACCAAGAACCTTTGGGGCCCATGCGGCTACGATTCGCGCCACGTCGCCGTTATTAATCTGATCTACCAGGTGCCGTTCTTCAAGAACTCCAACAATCTGATTGCCAAGACGGTGTTGGGCGGTTGGCAATTGACGGAAGTCACGCAATTCCAGACCGGTACACCCGGCAGCGTGGGAACCGGCGACGACTTCGCCGGTGTCGGGCAAGGGAGCGGCGGCCAGTTCTGGCAGTTCAACGGATCTCCGTCGATCAATAAGAACTTCGCCACGGCTAACAGCGATCCCGCTCAGTGGTTGACGGTGAAGGATTCCAGCGGGGCGGCGTTGTTCACGCGGCCAGCCGCTGGCACCTTCGTGACTGGCCGAGTCCGCGACCTCTTCTACGGACCCGGCTGGCAGAACTGGAACCTTGGTCTGTTCAAGGAATTCCAGCTGCATGAGACCCAGAAGCTGTTGTTCCGCTTTGAGGCTTTCAATTGGCTCAATCACCCGAATTGGGGTGGCTCGACCGGTGGCGGTCTGGATCTGACTCCCACGAGTTCCACTTTCGGTAAGGTCACCAACAAGGGCGGCGAACGCAATCTGCAGTTGAGCTTGCGCTACTCGTTCTAAACGTTACCTCCTTTCGTTAGAAAAGCCCGCCTTGGTCTTTGGACCCGGGCGGGCTTTTTTGCTTTCTTCCACTGAAGGGCGGCTGCTGACCGGTTGGGTCGCACCGTTTAGCGGTGAGTTCCCCAGGTCCGCGCCTCCGGATTCGTGATCCGTTCGGCGAAGCTCTCCAGTCAGCCTTCGATTCGCTCGCTCGAGAAGAAACTGGCCGCGGATGAACGCCGATAAACGCAGATAAGAAACCCCCGGCCCTTCCTTGCTTTGGTCTTATTTGCGTCCATCTGCGTGCATGCGCGGCCAGTTTCTTCTAGTTAACCGGCTTTCTTGACCTCGGCTTTCTTAACTTCAACCCCGGCCCAGGTTTCGGTCACTTTGACGGTGGCGCAGATATCTTCATCGGCGAATCCCATGGCCATGGCGGCGCGGAACATCTGCTGGGTGAGGCTGGTAACTGGTAGGGGGATATCCATTTCACGGGCGGATTCCAGCGCCAGGGTGATATCTTTGTGCATCCACTTGACGGCGAAGTTAGTGCTGAAGTCGCGGCGGAAGACGTAAGGCGCTTTGAAGGAAATGAGGCCGCTTTTGGCGGCGCTATTATCCAGAACTTCGAGCATTAATTCAGGGTCCATTCCTGCCTTGGTAGCCAGGACCATGCCTTCGTTGAAAGCTTGCATGATGTTGGCCAGGACCAGATTCTGAGTTAGCTTCGCCTGCAATCCCATGCCGGGTCCGCCACAGTAGAAGAAGAGCTTGCCCATCGGCTCAAAATTAGCGCGATTGGCTTCGAAGATGGCCTGATCGCCGCCGATCATGAAAGTGAGGGTGCCCTTCTCGGCTCCGGGCTTGGATCCGGTGCAGGGCGCATCCAGGAAGTGGACCCCGTGGGCTGCGAGCTTGGCTCCGATGGCCCGGCTGCGGGTGGGTGAAACGGTGCTGGCGTCGGCTACTACCGTGCCCGGTTTTGCGCCTTCGACCACGCCGCCGGGGCCAGTGAGCACCTGTTCGGACATGTCCGTATCGCCCACGCACAGGAAGATGCAATCGGCCTGTTCCGCCACCTCTTTCGGGGACTGGCAGACGATCGCCTGGCCTTCGCCCGCCAGCAGTGCGGCCTTGCCGGCGGTATTTGACCAGAGGGCCACCCGATGCCCCGCCCGCAAGAGATTCCGCGCCATGGGAGCGCCCATAATTCCTAATCCTAAGAAGCCCAGGTTTGCCATAAGAAAGATGGTAGCAAGATAGGGCGCAGATGGCCCGAGGAGAATTGCGGCGTGTCGCGGTCGGTGACTGTTTCGCGCGGATTTGGGCTGGTTTTGGGTAATATTTCACTTGATCGGGTTAGGAATTCTTGCTGGCGGGAGGATTCAGGACTGGATCGGGAAGCGGCTGCGGCTGAAGGTGAATGCCGCCAAGAGCGGGGTAGTGAGGCCATGGGAGCGGAAGTTCCTGGGGTTTCGACTGAGCTGCGAGTGGCGGATTGAGATCGCGCCGGAGAGTGTGGACCGATTCAAGACAAAGGTGCGGGAGCGGTGGCGGAGCCGGCAGAGTCTGACGAGCGACCAACTTAGGGACAACTGGCAGAAATATGTTCGGGGCTGGTGGGGATACTACCGGCTGACCGAAGAACGCCTACAGATCTTCCGGCTGGAGGGTTGGACCCGGAGGCATGTCCGTAAATGCTTTTGGCTGCGTTGGCATGGGCCTGTGGGCCGGGAGCGGAAATTGCGGTCACCGGGCCCGCCTTGCCTGACGGTGAGATATACCGTGATCCTCGTTATCCCCGATTTCGATTAGGGAGCCAGTTCCACCGGCAATTCTGCGTGAATTCTAAGTCGACCAGTCAATGTCCGTCAGCCGCCGGATGATCCGGTCCTCGAACTCCGGGTCGGGCTCGTTTTGAACGCGCGTCTGCTGCGCTCCGAATCGCAGTTGCTGAATCTGACTGGCTAAACGGGAGCAGAATCCGCACATCCCGAGGTGCAGACGGACCTCCATCCGCTTCCACGTGCTTTGCGTTTCCAACTGGTCCGACATCAGAAGGTTTGCCACGTTCTTGCAAGAAATCACGGTCTTTCCCAGCCTTTCGATTCGAGGCACTCACGCAATCTGGCGCGGGCTCGATGGATCAATACCCCAAAGTTAGTGACGCTGATGCTCAAAATCTTACAAATCTCGTCCGTCGCGAGCCCCTCAACCTCCCTCAGTACAAAAGCCTCCTTTTGATGCACAGGCAATCCACCCATGCACCCGCGGATGATATCGCCAATTTCCTTTGATAACAGCAGACGCTCCAGATCGGCGGGGGGGCGCGTCCACTTGCCATTTCCGCCAAAGCGCGCTTCGAAGACCTGGTCGATGGGATCCAAGCGATCGGCCACCGCCGCTGCCCTCCGGCGCTCAAGCGTCTTTCGGTGCAGGATCCCGAACAGCCAGGTTCGCAGTTGTGAACGCCCTTCGAACTGATCGAGCCGCTCCAGGAAGGTCGCGAATACATCCTGTACGAGATCCTCTGCCTCGTTCTCAGCAAAACCCAATGCTCGTGCCGCCCTGTGCAACGGTCGCGCGTGATCGCGCACGGCCTCAGCCAGTGCCTCCGGTTCGCGGCGCCGGAGCCGTTCGAGGAAGCCGACGCTCAGGGGGGATGTTGGCGTCATCACTCAAGGCCAACTTCAATCTACCGCACCAGGCGCCGCGCAGGCTGATGCAAAAATTTGCGAAGCGCTGTAAGAGATTGCACGAAGCCTGCACTCACTGGTTGGAAGCAATCATGCTTTCGACTGACAAGGAGATGATTCACATGAAAGTTTCGAAGAATTCGTTGGTAATGGCAGCGGCGTTCGCCGGTTTGGTTGGCGGCACCGCCGCCCGCGCGGCTCAGCCCCTGCAATCGGCTTCGTCCTGGACCGCCGGCTTGACGGCCGATTCGGCCGCGGACCAGAAGGCGATCGAAAAGCACGCCTGCAAAGGCCTGAACTCCTGCAAAGGCAATGGTGGTGGATCCAAAAAGGAGTTCGGTAAGAACGCGTGCAAAGGCCAGGGTGCCTGCGCCACGGACGGGTCCAAGCCCAAGATGTAGGGCAACTTCCGACGGGGGCGGCCCAACCTGACGCAAGCCCCCGTCCGAGTTACACACATGCTTCCCACTAAGCCCGCCAACTATGGAATAGGAGTCGGCCTTCGCATTCCGCACCTCGACCACATTCTGGAACGCAAGCCGGTTGTCGATTGGTTCGAAATTATTTCCGAGAACTACATGGTCGATGGTGGCATACCATTGGTTACGCTTGATCGAATTCTCGAACAGTACAGGGTGGTCCAGCACGGTGTCTCGATGTACCTCGGCTCGGCTGGGCGGCTGAATCGAGAACATCTCAAGCGGCTCAAGAGCTTAGTGAAGCGCACCAAAACGCCGTGGTTGACCGACCACCTTTGTTGGGGGAGCGTGGACGGGCGCTACACCCACGATCTGTTGCCGATGCCCTACACGTTTGAAGCTGCCAAGCTCACCGCACGGAAGATCAAGGAAGCCCGCGATTTTCTAGAGGTGCCGATTGCCGTTGAAAACGTCAGCAGCTACGCCGAGTTCCACGCATCGGAAATGACCGAGTGGGAATTCTTGAATGAAGTTGTGGAGCGCGCCGACTGCGGCGTCCTGCTCGATGTCAACAACATCTATGTCTCATCTCGCAACCATGAGTTCGATCCGAACGACTATCTCAACGCCGTCGACCCTGAGAGGGTGATGCAGATCCACATCGCAGGCCATTCCAAGTTCGAAAAATACATCCTCGACACCCACGACCATCCAGTCATCGGGCCGGTATGGAAGCTGTATCAAAAGGCCATCGAACTGTGCGGGCCGACGCCGACGCTACTGGAATGGGACGATCGAATTCCGTCATTTGGCGAAGTTCATCGGGAGGCCCTCAAGGCGGCGAAATATATGCCGGTGGCGGTGTCTCAATGAAGTTACTGGAGGCTCAGCGGACCATTGCAGCCGCCCTCATGCGGCCATCCCGGCAAGCCAAGAGTCAGGCTGCCGCGCTGATCAAGCCGAATGACCGGCTCACATCGTTGGAGCGGTTGGAGATCTACACCCGTAGCTATTGGGCGCGCTTGATCGATTCACTGCGGGACGATTTTCCGGGGTTGCTCGCGATTCTCAACGCCAAGGCATTTGAGCGCCTGGCGGAGGCTTACTTGCGTGATATTCCTTCAACCTCCTTCACCTTGCGCGATCTCGGCTGGAAGCTGGAGGGCTGGCTGCTGGAGCATCCGCAGTTCGCAGGAACGAATCTCGATCTCGCCATGGATATGGTGCGGCTGGAGTGGGCCCACATTGCCGCCTTCGATGGCCTCTCAGTGAAGGCGCTGGCACCCGAGGATCTGGCGGAACTCAAACCCGGCCTCAGCCTTGGGCTCCAGCCCTACATCAGCCTATTGACGATTCGGTACCCTGTCGACGAGTTCCGTGTCCAGGTCAATTCCGGAAAGCGCCCAAGCAAACGCCTAAAACCAGAAACGAGGTATCTGGCGGTGCATCGGCTCGATTCGGTCGTCCACTACAAGCGGCTGAAGATCGAAGAATACCGCTTGCTCAAAGCTTTTTCGGGACGATGTTCCATCCGCAAGGCGCTTCTTTGCGCAATCGAGTCCGCAGCAACGCCCGACGTCCTCCGAACGATCGAGACTAGTTTTGCGGCCTGGGCGCAATTCGGGTGGCTGACCGCTGTGGCCACAAGACGGAAAAGAGGAGTTAGTCGATGAAAACCACGATCGAAAAGTGCTATCGATTGCTGAACCTCGCGGCGTCGTCGTTGCAGTCGCCGTTTCTTCTGCTGGTCCGCCTCTATTGGGGATGGCAGTTCATGCAGACCGGATGGGGCAAGGTTAACAACATTGGCAAGGTCACGGATTTCTTCACGAACCTCGGCATTCCGTTTCCAGGCCTAAATGCGCATTTCGTCGCGGGACTGGAGCTGTTCGGGGGAGCCCTGCTCGTGCTTGGACTAGCGTCGAGGCTGATCGCTTTGCCACTTACGATCAACATGTTGGTCGCCTACATCACGGCGGATCGCGAGGCTCTGTTCTCTGTATTATCCGATCCGGATAAGTTTTACCACGCGGCGCCCTATACGTTCCTGGTTGCAGCCCTGCTTGTTCTTATTTTCGGACCCGGCAAGCTCTCACTGGATAGATTGGTCGCGAAGAGTTGAGCCTGCACGGTTCTTGTTTCCATGGAGAAGGAGCCGAACTGCGTCCCCAAGCTCCTCGGCGTCGGGCGCCGGACGGCACTGCGCAGACATCTCTCCCAGAGTATCGATCGTGCCGAGAATCGCTGACAGCCACTTTCTAGCAACGCCTATACTTGGCTGCCTTTCGATGAAGCCCAGCGATCGAGTGTGATCAGAACCTCATAAGCCATGCTTCGACCGAAGTTTCGCGGCTGCCTCTTCGATGGTAATTGTGCGGCCTGGTTCGACATCCTGCATGCCACGACGGATCGCAGCAACGGTCTCGGCGCGTTCCAAGCGTTCCGGTATCAGATGGTAGCTTTCCGGATCCTGGACAACGAGCCCAGGTCTGCCGTTCACTGTCAGCACCATTTGATGTTGCGCTGGAACTCGGTAACGGAGCGAACTTCGCTCAGGTGAATCATGTGAACCTCTATCGTGCTGAAAGCGAGATAATTCCGCCCTGCCACGTTGCAGGCTGAGCCTAGGCAGCCCGTGGCGAAAAGCAAGACAGGCGCAAACGCCCGCCCCACCCCGGCCGTAAACTACTGATTCCGCGAGGTGGTGCGGGGTTTTCGCCTGCGATCCGGTGAGTGCGCCACTTTAACCACGAGCTGCTAGCGACTGGCGGGACTCAGCACTTGGATCTCTTTTTGCAGCGTGCGGCTCTTCAGGTCTTTCACCCGAGCGAGGGCTGCTTGCGCTTCGGTGGGGCGGCCCGCCTTCTTGTAGGCTTGGCCCAATTGGTAATAAATTGCGGGTTCTTCCGGATTAAACTTGGAAGCCTGTGTGAGCAGGCGGATGGCTTCCCCTGAGTGCCCCATTGCCACCTGGATGCGGCCCAGATAATAGAGCGGTCCCCAGAACTCCGGGTTCAACCGATGAGCTTTTTCGAGCAAGCCGATGGCTTCGTTTGGCTGGGTATGGGCGATAGCCGCTCCCAGGAAGTACAACGCTTCGGGGTCGTCCGGCCCGGCCAGGCGCAATTCCTTTTCGGCGTTCTCGTCGTCATGCAAACTAACGTAAGTCTTGCCCAGTTCGCGATGCGCGCCGGCTTTACGGAAAAACTCGACGGCTTCCGCGAAGTGTTCCGTCTCATAGCTGGCCTGGCCCATCAGGAAATTCGCTTGTTGCGGATCCACAGTCTCCATCATTTTCGTAAAGGCGGCATGTGCTTCATCGATGCGATGCAGGCGGGTTAGGGCGATGCCTAGCGTATAGAGCCCTCCGGAACTGCGCTGTTCAAGAGGGATTCGTTCGATGGCCGCCGCGGCCTCCGGGTTGCGGCCCAGCAGCAGGCGGCAGGTGGCAAGCAACTCGATAGCCTGAAGGTTGTCCGGCGCGGCCAGTTTCTCAAAGATGGGCAGGGCTGCGCCATACTGCTCCTGCCTAATGTAAGCGAGCCCCAGATTCGTGCTCAGGAATTTCTCGCCCGGTGCCAGGCTCAACGCTCGCTTGTAGGTTTCTATCGCGGCAGCATGCCGCTGCTGCCGCGAATAAACAACGCCCAGATTCCCTAGTGCCCCAATGTTGCGCGGCTCCAACTTCAGCACTCGCAGGAAAGCACTTTCCGCCGCCGGGTAGTCGTGGGCGGAGAGGGCGGCCGCAGCCTTTTGGAATATGGCTTCGGCCGTCTCCGCCCCAAATAGAGCAAGAGCGAACAACACAACTGCGGCGTGCCGATGCACGCTTAGAACAGGATCTTCAAGCCAAGCTGCATGTTCCTGGGGTCGCGCGCGGAAGTCACGCGGCCCGTGGTTCCGGCGGTGGCTTCGGTGATCAACGTATTGGGGTTCGGAGCGTTGATGCCCGAACCGGGATTCGAGAACTGCGTGTGATTGAAGGTATTGAACGTCTCCATGCGAAGCTGCGCGGTAACACGCTCCGTAATGTGGGTGGTCTTGTAGAGCGAGATGTCCCAGTTGGCGTAACCGGGTCCGGTCAAGGCGTTGCGTCCCAAAGTTCCCAACGTGCCATTCGCCGGACGGGCGAACACCAGGGGGCTGAAGTATTGCAGCGTGGAGCGATAGTTGTCGGGATAGATCTGGCCGCCGACGTAATTGGCGCGCTGTCCGCCTCCGAGCGTTCCCGGATCGCCGTTGGCTGACACATCCATGGGAGTACCCGACCAGAAGCGTGTGATGCCGGCCAGCTGCCAGCCGTTGACCACCCTCTTGAGAAGTCCGTTCTGTTTCGCCAGCCCGGGGAGTTCATAGACGTAATCGATACTGGCGGCATGTTTGCGGTCGAACCCGGCGCGGGCGTAATCGCGGCGGCGATCCAGATAGTAGCCGATGGTGGCTCCATCGCTATCCGTTTCATCCATGGCCCTGGACCACACGTAACTGGCGTTCGCCGTTAACTTCTTGGCGAAGCGGCGGCTGACACGGGTCTGCAACGCGTTGTAGTTACTGGTTGCGCCGAATTCCGAGTACGTGACGTTGGTGTATCCAGGGAAAGGCCGGATGGCATTGTTAGTGAAGTTCACCGCGGAGAGAATGGTGGTGCCGGGCGCGGTGGTGGTGTTGAGCGGGAGTTGCCCCAGATCGCGGTTGTAGATCAAGTGGCTGCCCCGGTTGCCGACGTAGCCGATATCGATAGAAGTCTTGGCACCGAGTTCGCGCTGGATATCGACCGACCACGAATATACGGTAGGAACCTGGCCCTTTTTATCCACGGCGCGGATGCCTACTGGCGACAGCGTACCAGCGGCCACCAATGAGGGTGAAAGGCCGTCGATGTTGCTACCGTAGAACTGCGGGGTGGTGACCAGCGGAGGATTGCCGAGTCCGCCAAAGTTGTAGACGTTTTGCTGGATGCGCTCATAGAAAATGCCGCCTCCCACGCGGATGGCCGTCTTGCCGTCGCCAAAGGGATCGTAAGACATGCCGAAGCGGGGAGCCCAATTGTTATTA
>JBBQUE010000052.1:0-9985 GCA_038212805.1 Bryobacterales bacterium
CGTCCATCCGCGGCCAGTTTCATAGCCTTTCGCCCCTCTCACCTCCCACTTCTACGGATCCTGGTGCCGAAGAGCAGGGATAAGGGCAGCCGAGTAGTCCGCTACTCCGGTGCGGCGGGCGGCATCGGGGAAAAATATCCGGCCGTCA
This sequence comes from Bryobacterales bacterium, assembly GCA_038212805.1. Taxonomy (GTDB): domain Bacteria; phylum Acidobacteriota; class Terriglobia; order Bryobacterales; family Bryobacteraceae; genus JANXQZ01. The sequence goes on from JBBQUE010000052.1 coordinate 149, forward strand.
TGGTCTTATCCGCGTCCATCCGCGTGCATCCGCGGCCAGTTTCATAGCCTTTCGCCCCTCTCACCTCCCACTTCTACGTCGCGGAGTAATCCGCTACCCCGGTGCGGGCAGGCGGGATTGGGGGAAAATATCCGGCCGTCACGGTATGGTGGTCACGCTTTGGTGCGCGGGCCGAACAGAGCCGTCCCCACACGGACGTAGGTCGCGCCCTCCTCGATAGCCACCTCAAGGTCGTGCGACATCCCCATGGAGAGCTTGCCTAGGCGGTGTTTGTAGGCCAGTTCGCGGAGCCGGGCGAAGTACGGGCGCGAGAGCTCGGCGTCTTCCGACCACGGGGGCATGGTCATCAGGCCCGTCAGCTTCAGCGTGGGGAACTGGCGGACGGCGTCGATCAGGAAGGGCACATCCTCGGGAGCCACGCCGGACTTGGCCTCTTCCCCGGATAGCTTAACCTCCAGCAGGATCTCCAGCGGGACGCCGGTATCGGCCAGCCGGCGGGCCAGTTTGGGGTCGTCCAAAGTATGGATCACGGAGAAAACCTCCGAAGCTTTCTTGGCTTTGTTTGATTGCAAATTGCCGATCAGATGAAAACGGGCGTCGATCAGGTCATCGAGTTCGGGGTATTTCTGGGCGAACTCCTGCACGTAGTTTTCGCCGAAGTCCCGCAGTCCTAACAGATAGGCCTCGCGGATCAAGCCTTGGGTGAACTTCTTGGTGACCGCAATCAGGGTAACGGTTTCCGGATCTCGCTTCGCTTTGGCGGCTGCTTTGGCGATTCTTTCCTGAACTTGCTCTAACCTTTTTATCAACACGGGACGATGTACTATCGTGACACGTTTGGAATGAACCTGATCCAGTCGGCGATTGAGCGCTTTGTCCAGGGCTCGAATCAACCGGTTCTGTCGGAGCCTGGGGAAGATCTCATGGAACTGCGGAACGGTAACCTGTGCCTGGAAGAACGCAACGGCGTGGTGGTGTTACAGGCTTGGGACGCCCGGCGAAATGTCGTGCGCCGCGTGACGGCGGTGGAATCGGAATCCAAGGCCCGGCTGAACGTCCGCACGGAACGGTTTGGCAAAAAGGTGGGGTCGCTTTCGTTCCTCGACCTGAAACGTGGCGACGCCAAGTCTGCGGGGCGCCAGGCGAACCGGGGCGAGTTTCGCGAAAACTTCCGGCGGCTGTTGCTGCGGGAATTCCCTGAGGCGACCATTCAGGCCTTGACTACCGGGCAAAGCATGGAAGACAGCCTTTCCTCCGTCTACCCCCGGGCGTTGTTGAAGAAGGGGTCGGCGTGGTGGGCGGCCATCGGCGCGGCCCCAGATACAAGCGTGGATGGCGTTTTGACATTCGGTCTGATCTGGCTGGATTATCTGAGGCGCAAGGAACCGCACCGCGCGGTGCCAGGGCTCATACTATTTCTCCCGGTTGGGCAGGAAAAAACCACCTGCCGCCGGCTTCGTTTCTTAGATCCCGGCGTAGCCCGCTTCCGGGTCTTCGTCTATTCCGAAGATGAAACAGCGGTGGAGTTGGACCAGGCCGACTCTGGAAACCTGGACACCCGGCTGGAGCCCTGTCAGCGGGCCGTGGCCCAGCTTGCGTGTGGGGCGGAAACGCTGTTGGCGATCCATGGGGTGGAGTCCATCGGCCTGGGAAGCGGCGCAACCAGTTTCCGGGTGCGCGGTCTCGAGTTTGCCCGGTTTGAAAACGGAGGCTGGCTCTCGTGTTTTGAACGAGTTCGCAGCGTTCCGCGTTCCAGTCTGAACGAGCTTCGCGCGCTGGGCCAGGAACTGGCGCGGGTTCGTTCGCCGGATTCACCCGATCCCCGGCATCCTCTCCTGATGCGAAATCCGGAATCCTGGATGGAATCCCAAGTCCGGGCTCACCTCGAAGATGTGGACCCAGTACTTTGCCCGCATCCGGTTTATGGCCAGGTCCCGGCGTTCGCGGGCGGGGACCGGACGGTCCTGGATCTGCTGGCGGTAGACCGCGGCGGCCGCCTGGCCGTGATTGAACTGAAGGCATCGGAAGACCTTCATCTGCCCCTGCAAGCTCTGGATTACTGGATGCGAGTGAAATGGCATCTCGACTGCAATGAGTTCTCCGCGAACGGATATTTTCCCGGGGTCCGGCTGTCGCCCCTGCCGCCCCGCTTGCTTTTGCTTGGACCCGCCCTGAGTTTTCATCCGTCCAACGAACGGGTGTTGAAATTCTTTTCTCCTGAAGTCCCCGTCGAGAGGGTGGGGCTAGGCGTAGAATGGCAGAAGAAGGTCACGGTTCTGTCCAAGATTCTATTCCGGAAATAGTGCGATGTCTATTAACTTCTTTAACGGCCTCAAAGACGCGTTTAACAATCTGAATCCGGACGAAGTTCGACAACAGGTTGACCGGCCGGTGAGGATCGCGCTCCACGCCAAATCAGAACTTGCCTTCGAACAGATGGAGATGTTCTTGGCGCCGCCGGTCCAGAAACACCCGGTAGCGGCCACCGGCCCCTTGCTCCAGCGGGTGGGATATTCCACCACGCTTCCTGCCACCCGTTTCGATATTGAGATCTACAGCGACGAACTGGCGCATCCGAAGGGAGCGTTCCGATTTGAAGCGGCGGAGCCGGAAAGGATGGTGCGCAGCGTCATTGAAGAGCATCCTGGCCTGTCAATCGCGCTGGCGCGGAGAATTGCGGCCTTTCGGGCACCCGCATCGGCGCAGGTCATTCGCAAGATAGCTAAGGAAAACGCTTTGTTTTCATTGGCGACGGCCATCCCAGACGTCATCCCGCTGGTCAGCTTGCCATGGGCCATGGGGGAGTTCGCATCCGACACCGCTTTCATTACCGCCAACCAGGTCCGGATGGCTTTTCTGCTGGCGGCGGCCAGCAACCGGGACATCGGTTACCGGGAGCAAAAAGGCGAGGTTGTCTCCATCCTGCTGAGCGCGTTCGGCTGGCGGGCCCTTGCCCGCGAGTTGGTGGGGCATATTCCCTTTGGCGGCGGGTTAATTCCGAAAGCTGCGATAGCCTATGCCGGCACAAGAGTCGCTGGCATGTCGCTCGAGAGGTACTACCGGGAGGGCAAGGGCTTTTCCAGTCAGGAACAGCGGATAGCCTATGAGCGGGCTCTGGAAAAAGGCAAGGCGATCGCCCAGTCCATGCTGAACACACTGAAGCGTCCGCAACAAAAAGTTTCTGGATAGAATGGTACCGTTACAAAAGATTTCAATAAAATCCCAGAAAACTTACCGGTAATACTAGCATCCGGCGGAAATTCGTTCTACCATAACGTTTAACCGAAAACTGAGCGGATGTTTGGGGTTGGGAGTCGATGGACGTATTCAAAGCCATACGAGAACTGCACGACGAAAAAGTGCGTCTGGATTCTGCGATCTTAGCGCTGGAAGCACGGATGCGGCATGTAGAAAATGCGAACCGCTTCCCCGGAGTCCGTCGCGGCAGGCGTTCCATGAGCGCCCGGGAGCGCGAGGAAGTTTCCCGGAGGATGTCTTCGTACTGGGCGGCCCGGAGAGCCCAGAGACAAGGCACGATTTCCGTCTCGGTCTCATCCGGATCCGTGGGTTCGTTTACTTCGATTCAGATTCAGGATGTCGCCTGAAGAACCACAGCCAAAAGTATTGATCGCCAGCGCCATGCCGGTAGCGCGGTTCAAAGCCGCACCGGTAAGCCATGTCAAGAGCCTGCTGCTCTGAGAACGGAACTCCGTGCCAGGTATCATCGGTCGCGGACGTGACTGAGGTATTGCCTTGCACCTGGAATTTGAAAAGCGCTCCAGGCTCCAGCAACCTGCCCACCTCGCGCACGTAATTCTCGATAATTTCACGGCTGGGAATATGCTGAAAGACAATGGTGGAGAACGCGAAATGGAACGCCGACTCTGGCACAACCGTAAGATCTTTCCCGTTGTTTTGATAGATGTGGGCGTTCGGAAATTCCCCCACCGCCAAGCGCGCCTGCCGGACCATTTCGCCGCTAACATCAATGGCGTGCACCTCGCCAAAGAGTTTCGCCAAAGCGCGCGTTACCCGGCCAGCCCCGCACCCGATTTCGAGCACGCGCATCTGCTTGGGGTCGCGCCCCTGGCAAATGTTCCCCATGTCGGTCAAAACTTCTTCGGCCACGGTACGTTCCCCCGAGGCGAAAAATTCCTCGTCGGTCCAATCCTTCTTCCCGGTAGCGACGTAGTAACGGGCGTTTTCCTTAGCCCGCTCGTCCCAATCCTGCTGCATCTTCACCAGTTGCTGTTCCATGCCGAATTCTGACATATACCACCCCAGTTTGGCACGGCGGCGGCGGTTACCGGGGTTGTAACAGGTTGTGAAACGTCCAAACAACCGTTGTAGCAGCTGGTTTTTCGCTTTTTGCAGGAACAGTTTGGCCGGCATTCCCTTATCATAAGGTAGGGTTCTGAGCAACCTGACGGCTTTTCTATGCGATTACTCACCATTCTCCTGACTTTGGGCGGAAGTGCGCTCGCGGCGACAACTCCCGCAAGCGGCGGCTTTTACCGCGATGTGTTGCCTGTCTTGCAAAAGAACTGCCAATCCTGCCATCGGCCTGGGGAAGCTGCCCCGATGTCGTTTCTGGATTATGCAAGTGTGCGGCCCTGGGCCAAGTCCATCAAGGCCGCGGTTCTCAGCAAGCAGATGCCGCCCTGGTTCGCGGATGCGCACTACGGCAAGTTCGCCAACGACCGGACTCTGGCGCAGCGCGATGTAGACACTCTTGTGGCTTGGGTGGATGGAGGGGCGAAAGAAGGTAATCCGAAAGATGCCCCCGCGCCGCTGCATTTTACCGAAGGCTGGCAGATCGGGAAGCCGGACGTAATAGTTGAGATGCCGGTGAACTTCGTTATCCCGGCCAGTGGCACCATCGATTACCAGTACATTGTGATCCCGACAGGTTTCACGGAAGATAAATATGTCCAGATGGCCGAAGCGCGGCCGGGCAATCGCGAGTCGGTGCATCATATTATTGCGTTCGTCCGGGAGCCTGGGAATCCGTGGATGCGGAATGCCAAGCCCGGGATTCCGTTTGTCCCCCAGAAAGGGCAAGGTGGACTAGCACTGGCCGAGACTGTGGCCGGGTATGCCCCAGGGATGGTAGCTCCACGATTGCTTCCCGGGCAAGCCAAGATGGTAAAGGCGGGGTCGGATATCGTTCTCCAGATGCACTACACGGCCACCGGCAAAGAGGGCACGGACCGTTCCCGGATCGGGCTGATCTTTGCCAAGGAGCCTCCCAAGGAACGCGTGGCCGGACTGGCGGCGTTCAAAATGAATTTCGTGATCCCGGCGGGAGACCCGGATTATGTCATGGAGGGCAAGTTCACGCTGCAGCACGACGCCAAGCTGGTGAGTCTGTTACCTCACATGCACTTCCGGGGCAAGAGCTTTGAATATCGCGCTATCTATCCCACGGGCGAGAAAGAGGTTCTGCTGAACGTTCCGAAATACGATTTCAACTGGCAGCTCAGCTACTACCTGGAAAATCAAAAAGTACTCCCCAAGGGGACAGTGATTGAGTGTACGGCGCATTACGACAACTCCGCCAACAACAAATACAACCCGGACCCCACGAAGGAAGTCCGGTTCGGGGAGCAGACCTGGGAAGAGATGATGTTCGGATTCTTCGAGGTCGCAATTCCCATTGACGTGCCGATAATCGATTTGATCCGGCCGAGAAAAGCCGCGGCGGCCGAGACCAGTCCTGCCCAGTTGCAGTAAGGAGATCCGCTGATGATGAAAACTGCCGTTCTAACTTTGGCCGCGGCCCTGTGCGCGGTAGCCGCCCCCGTTTCCTCGCCAGTGACATTCCACAAGGACGTGCAGCCCATTCTGCAAAGCCGGTGCCAGGACTGCCATCGCGCCGGAGAAGTAGGGCCGTTCGCGCTGATGACCTACAAGGACGCGCGGCCCCTGGCGAAGGCCATGAAAGAGGCGGTGATCACCAGGAAAATGCCGCCCTGGCTGGCGGATGCCAAGTATGGCCACTTTTCGAACGACCGCTCGATGACGCAGAAGGAAATCGAGACCGTGGTGGCGTGGGTGGACGGTGGCGCGAAAGAAGGCGATCCGAAGGACGCGCCGAAGCCCCGTGAATTCGTCACCGGATGGCAGATCGGCAAGCCGGACGCGATTCTGGAGATGGGCAACGCGGTAGACGTACCCTCAACTGGGGTAGTGGAATACATGTACATGGTAGTGCCCACCGGGTTCACGGAAGACAAGTGGATCCAGGCCGCCGAAGTCCGGCCGAGTGACCGGGCGGATGTGCACCATGTGATCGCGTTTTTGCGTCCGGAAGGTTCGAACTGGATGAAGGATGCCAAGCCGGGCGTAGCTTATATTCCTGGAAAGAACGGCGCACGCGGGGGTGGGGACGTCGGAGCGAGCGAACTGCTGATCGGCTATGCGCCCGGTTTGCCGCCCACTGAGTGCGAACCAGGCCAAGCTAAGTTATTGAAAGCAGGGGCCGATATTGTCCTGCAGCTGCACTATACCCCGAATGGGAAAGCGGGTAGCGACAAGACCCGCATAGGTCTGGTATTCGCCAAGGGGCCGGTGAAGGAGCGGGTGATGACGATGAACGCCATCAACGCTTTCCTGAGAATTCCACCGAACGAACCGAACTACCAATCAAAGGCCCAGAACACATTGAAGCAGGATGTGAAGCTGGTCAGCCTGATGCCTCACATGCATTTGCGGGGAAAGGATTTTGAATACCGGGCGGTCTATCCGACGGGCGAAACCCAGACGCTGTTGAGCGTTCCGCGCTACGACTTCAACTGGCAATTAAGCTATGTGCTGAAGGATCAGCTGCTGCTGCCCAAGGGCACGCGCATTGAATGCACCGCGCACCACGACAATTCGGCCAACAACAAGTACAACCCGGACCCGACCAAGGAAGTTCGTTGGGGCGACCAGACTTTTGAAGAGATGATGATTGGGTGGTTCGACGTTGCATTTGACGCCACCATTGACCCTAACCCGAAAGCGCTACGCGCGAGCACCGAGAAGAAATAAAAATTTATGAAGCGTTTCTTTCCTATTGCGTTGATTCTGTTGGTGCCTGCGGCCTATGCCGCTAGCGCTCCGTCCCAGGTTACGTTTCACAAAGACGTTGAACCCATTCTCCAAAACCGTTGCCAGGAATGCCACCGGCCGGGCGAGATTGCCCCATTCCCGATGCTGACCTATAACCAAGTGAGGCCGTGGGCTAAAGCAATTCGTTCCGACGTTCTGGCGCGCAAGATGCCGCCCTGGTTCGCCGATCCGAAGCATGGCCAGTTTTCAAACGACCGGTCTTTGAGCAAGGCCGAGATCGAAACCCTGACCGCCTGGGTGGATGCCGGCGCGAAAGAAGGCGACCCCAAAGACGCTCCGAAGGCCAAGGGCTGGGTGGAAGGCTGGAACATTGCTCAGCCGGACGCCGTGATCTCCATGAAGGAGCCGTTTAAGGTTCCCGCGACCGGCGAGGTGCAGTATCAGTACATCGTGATGCCGACCGGATTCACCGAAGATAAGTGGATCCAGGCGGTGGAAGCCCGGCCCAGCGACCGCTCCGTGGTTCACCACATTGTGGTGTTCATCCGTCCCGCCGGCTCGACGTGGCTGAAGGATGCCTTACCCGGCATACCATTCGCGCCGCCCGGTGGAGGCAAGGATTTCAAAAACACATCGGGCGCGAACAACGACATCCTGATGATCTATACCCCGGGCATGATCCCGGAGAATTGGCGGCCCGGTTTGGGCAAGCTGATCAAGCAGGGATCCGACCTGGTTTTCCAGGCGCACTACACCACATCCGGGAAGGCTACCGAAGATCTGAGCCAGATCGGGTTGGTTTTCGCGAAGGAAACCCCCAAGGAGCGCGCGGTTACGTTCGCGGCGGTGAATTTGTCGTTCAAAATTCCACCTCAGGAGCCGAACTACCCCGTGGTGGCCAAGCAGGTATTCCCCAACGGAGCCGAGGTGCTGAGCTTCTTCCCGCACATGCATCTGCGGGGTAAGTCGTTTGAATACAAGCTGATCTATCCGGACGGCCGGACCGAGACGGTGCTGAACGTTCCCAAGTACGATTTCTTCTGGCAGCTGGACTACCGGTTGGATAAGCCGCTAATGATCCCGGCTGGAGCACGCCTGGAGTGTACGGCTGTATACGACAATTCGGCGAACAACGCGAAGAATCCAGACCCCGCCGCTGAAGTGCGGTTTGGCGAACAGAGCCGGGAAGAGATGATGATGGGTTTCTTCGATGTGGTGATGCCCGCCACGATGACGCTGCGGGAGTTCATGACTCCCAAAGCTGAACCCAAACCGACGGCAGAATAAGTGAGCCTCCGCCTTCTTTTCATCGCCGGTCTGATCTTCACGGGCACGTGCTCCCGGGCCAGCGCCCACGACGTGATTACGACCAAAGTTACCTGGACCCGCGAGATCTCGCGCCTGGTTTACAAACGTTGCGCCCAGTGCCACCGCGAGGGTGGCCGCGCATTTTCGCTGATCACTTACCAGGATGCCCGCCCCTGGGCCAAAGCCATCAAGGAAGAAACGCTGGAACGGCGGATGCCTCCCTGGGGGGCTGTGAAGGGATTCGGAGAGTTCCGGGATGATCAGGGGCTGAGCCAGGAAGAGCTGGAGCTAATTGCAGGTTGGGTGGAGGGGGGCGCGCCGGAAGGCGACTTGGCCACACTGCCGAAGCCGCCCGAAAACCCGAAGCCAACTGTTAAGTCCGCCAAGCCGGGAACGGAGATACTGGTCGATGGGACACTGGCCTTAGCGAAGGCCTTGACGGTAAGCGCAATCCGTCCCAAAACAGTGACCGCCGGCCGGTCCGTCCAGGTGTTTGCCGTACGTCCAAATGGAGTGGTTCAGCCGCTACTTTGGCTTTATCAGTACAACCCGAAGTTTGCGCGGGCCTATTCCTTCGAAACCCCGCTGAGCTTACCTGCCGGAACACGGATCGTGTGCGTACCGGCCGACACCGGAGCCATCGCCCTAGTTTCCCGCTAGGGCGTGGCGTGGCGTTTCGCGGCGATCAAGCGCTTCACTTCCGTCTGGGTCCAAGCACAGAAATGGGCAACTTCTTCCGGTCGCGGCTTGGCCCCCGGGTGCATCCAAACGTACTCTTTTAACGGCATGCGCTCTGATCGCATGTCCGCGCAGGCCGCACTCAGCGTGCCCATGGTCATTCCGACTGATTTCCCGTTGGTTTGGGCCCACTGGGTAAAGTTGACGGCCTTATGGGCGTCGGCGATGTCGTGTTCCACCAGCCAGGACGCCGGGGGCACCTTGGCGTACCAGGGAAGGTGGGGTTGGTTAGTGTGGCAATCCCCGCAGGACTTGGTGACAAACGCGGCGATGTCGGGTGGCATGTGCAGCACCGGATCGATGGCGGGTACCTGGGGGCCCTGGGAGCTAATCACGGGACTCGGGGAGCCGGCCAGGAAAAACCCGGCTCCCGCAATCAGAATAAAAGCAGCGATAAAAAGTTTGGCAGTCGTCATAACTCACTTTTGAACCGTAATAAAACAGCAGGTGGACGTGTCGGGCGAAAATACGCTCCCGATTTGAGCGGTCACTTTATGATCTCCATCGGCGAGGGAGGATGGAAGTTCAACGTTAAATTGAAACAGCCCCGCGAAGCCCGGAATTAAACCGGCGAACTTCACGCTGGCCGGCAACCCTCCCACCGTAATTTGGGGAGGCGATACCAGGTTTGCCAGCTTATCGACCAATTGACTTGCGGGCATTACCGGATCGGTAACTCCGAAGCCGGTACCGTAAAGGATGACGATCTCCCCGGGTTTGGCTGGAGTAGTCAGCGAA
>JBBQUE010000053.1:0-9930 GCA_038212805.1 Bryobacterales bacterium
CGTCGTGACCAACGACGAAGGCCTCTACACCATCGTCAACCTCGGTCCCGGCGATTACGAACTCACCGCGCGCAAGGAAGGCTTCCACGCGGTCCACCAGACCGGCATCGAACTCCAGGTGGGCCAGACGTGGCGGGCCGATCTCCGGCTGGAAGTGGGCGCGGTCTCCGAAATCATCAATGTCACTGCATCCGTGGCGGCGGTAAACACCGAAAACGGAACCATCAAGGGCGACGTGATCGTCCAGGAAGAGATCCGCGACATCCCGCTGAACGGTCGCGACTTTACCGAACTGGCGCTGCTGGTGCCAGGCGTGGTGCCAAACGCGCAGGGCGGCGCTGGGTCGTTCGCGTCTATTAACGGCGCTCGGGGAGACAACACTAACTTCGTGGTGGATGGCTTCGACGACCGCAATATCCGCGGCGCGAACGCACAGTACCGGCCGAACATCGATGCCATGCAGGAATTCAAGATGGAGGTTTCAGGCTATTCGGCGGAATACGGCAAAATGGCTGGCGGCATCCTCAACATGGTGTTGAAGAGCGGCGCGAATCAAGTCCACGGGTCGGCCTTTGAATACCTTCGCAACAACAAGTTCGATGCCAAAGCGTACTTCGATACGGAGAAGCTGGGCTTTCATCAGAATCAGTTTGGCGGCACCGTCACGGGTCCGGTCACGATCCCTAAACTCTACAACGGGCGTGACCGGTCGTTCTTTGTTTGGAGCTGGGAAAGCTACCGCAATTCCTGGGGGCAAACCAGGCGCGGCAATGTGCCCACGGCACGGGAGCGAACAGGCGATTTCTCCCGCACGGTCAATAATGCGGGCGCAGCCATCACCGTATGGGATCCGCTTGCCAAAACTTTCCCCGGCAACGTCATCCCGCCCAGCCGGTTCCATCCCGTGGCGCTGAAGCTGCTGGCTTACTATCCGCTACCGAATCGCCAGGGGCTGGGCAACAACTACCAAGCGTCGGCGCGGAACGTGAACGATTGGGATAGCTTTCTGGGCAAATTCGACCACCGCTTCAATGACGGCAACAGCATGGCATTCCGCTATGGCAAGCGATTTGGACAAAACAACGCCCCGTGGGCGGCCAGCAACCTGGGCCAGTTCCAGAACGATGTCCGGGACGTCCGGGAACTGGGCGGAATCGATTTCACGCATCTGGTTACGCCGTCATTTTTGGTGGAGGTCCGCTTCGGCGTCAGCCGCAACGCTACCCGTGAAACCATGCTCGGCGCGGGCGCGGATACCGCCGTGGAGTTGGGGATCAGTGGATCCACGCACGACCCTCTCCTGCGCGGATTCCCGCTGGTGAACGTCACCAACAACCTCTCCCTGGGATACCTGGCCAGCGAGCCCGTGCAGTACTTCGTGACCGATTGGCAATACGGCCTGAAGTTCACCTGGATTAAGAACAGCCACGTGCGCAAATTCGGCGCAACCTATGCCCGCTACCAGTTCAATGAGCCCTACTTCAACAATACGCGCGGCACCATGACCGCCAACGGCGTATGGACCGGCAACGGTACAGCCACCAACGGCACCGCCATCGGCGACCTGCTATTAGGCCTGATCAACGCATCTTCGAACACCACCCAGACGAATCGCAACTACATGCGAGAGGAGGGCCTGGGCCTCTTTTTCAATGACGACTGGAAAGCCACGCACCGCCTTACCCTGAACCTGGGATTACGCTACGAGCTTGAATTGCCGCTCTACGATAAATACGACCGCATGACCAACTACATCCCGTCGCTCGGCAAACTGCTGATCCCTAGCGATCGCACGGTGCCCAATCTGGCGGAGTTGGTGGCCGGCGCCAAATTAACCAACCTGGTGGCCTTGGCCAAGGATTACAACCTGCCGCGCTCCCTGGTGAAAACCTACTACCTGGCGTTGGCTCCGCGCGTAGGCTTTGCCTGGCGGCCGCCCCGAACCAGCAACATGGTGATCCGCGGCGGCTATGGCATCTTTTATTCCGGACAGTTGCTGAACGACATTCGCAATGGACTCGACAATGTATTTCCGTTCGTGCAATCGGCGAATTACGCCCGGCTGGCCAGCAACCCCGGGGCGCTCACGCTGGCCAACCCCTGGAATCCGGCGCGCGGAACGCAAACCGGCACCACCAGCCTGGCCGGCTATCAGTACGATGCGCACCCCGGATATTTGCAAAGCTATAACTTGACGGTGGAGCAGGCCATCGGCCAGTCCAACGCGCTTGAGGTGGCCTACGTGGGGTCCAAGGGAACGCACCTGGGACACCAGTACAACTACAACACGCCCTACCGGAGTTTGGCTTCGTTTTTGGCGAACGGTACAAATTTTCCCGTCCCCATACCAGCTCTGGGCACGGGCGCTTTGAACTACTGGGATTTCGGCACCAATTCCATTTACAACGCCGGCCAGGTGACGCTGCGGCGGCGCGCCAGCGGCGGCTTCTTTTACCGCATCAGTTACAGCTACAGCAAATCGCTCGATTCCGCTTCGCAGTTCACGGGCGCGGCGACGGGTGGATTCGGCGGCGCTTTAGATCCTCGCAATCTACGGCTGGAACGGGGCCGGTCGGATTTTGACCGCGGCCACGTGGTGACGGCTTCGTTTGCATACCCGCTTCCCGTAGGCCCCGGACAACGTTTTGGCAGCAACGCCGGAAAGCTGGTGAACGGACTCTTCGGCGGCTGGCAACTTTCCGGAACAGCCGCCATCTACACCGGAACGCCCATTACAATCCAGGATTCCACGGTCAACCTCAACCTGGGCGAATCCAGCCGTCCCAACCGCCTGCGCACCGGGACGGAGGTGACGGGCAACGGGCGGCGGGGAATCGATTACCCGTGGTTTAACCCGTCGGCCTTCGTGCACACGGCTTCCTGCGTCAACTCCACGCCCCGAGTCTGCAAACTGGATCAGTACGGTTTCACGCCTTTCGCTCCAGGCAACTCAGGCCGGAATATCCTTGATGGGCCCGGCACAGTATCCACCAACCTCAGCCTGATCAAGCGGTTTCCCGCGGGCGATCGGAAGTGGTGGGTGGTCCGGTGGGAGGCTTTCAACGTCTTCAACCACCCGAACTTCCTGATCTCTGGCCCGTTCCGGAACTACAACGAAACCGCCGCTGGTTACCTGCCCGACGTGCAGTCCAGCGGGCAAGGCGGTCCGCGGGTAATGCAGTTCGCGCTGCGGTATGAATTTTGAGCTAAGCCGTCACAATCGCGCAACAGCAACACGGGAATATCGCATTCCGTCAGGTCGTCCCCCGCGTCTTCTCCACCGTCACCCGAACCGCAATCGGCTTCAAATCCACATCCTCCACCGCATCCACCGAAACCATCTCATCCACCTTAATCCCCGAAGCCTTAATCTCCTTCCCGTCCCGCCAAAACTTAGTCTTCCGGGACCGCCGGATCACCACCGTCTGGTCCTCCGCCGTCTGCAGCACAATCTCCTTCCCGTTCAAATCCTTCAACTTCCCGTGAAACGTCCCCGCCAGGCTTTCATTCACCCCCGCGCCCAATTCCTCGCTGCGCGGCGCGTTCGATCGCCGCCGCTGCGCCTGCAAATTCCACCCCGCCAGCACCACGCCCAGCACCACACCCAGCATCACTCGTCGAGTCATGCCCTCATTTTATGCCTTATACTAAGCCACCATGATCTCCCGAAGGGCGTTCCTGATTGCATCCGCCATCCCCGTTTTGCCTGGACAGGTTCAAAAGCAAAAGATGTTCAGCAATGCAGAAGCGTATAACCGCTTCATGGGCCGCTGGAGCAGCCTGATGGCCGCGCCGCTGCTGGATTTCGCAGCGATCCCCAGCACGGGCCGGATCCTCGATGTCGGCACCGGCACCGGCGCGCTGGCAATCGAGATCGTCAAACGTAAACCCGCCGTGCATGTAACCGGGATCGATCCATCCGAGGAATTCTTCGCCTACGCCCGCACCAGAAGCCCTTTTCCCGATCGGACCACCTTCCAACCCGGCGATGCGCAAGACCTGAAGTTTCCAGACGCAACCTTCTCGGCCAGTCTTTCCCTGCTGGTATTCAACTTCATTCCGGACCCCGCCAAAGCCCTCCGGGAGTTGCGTCGTGTCACCCGGCCAGCGGCCGGAATCACCGCCGCTGTTTGGGACTACGGCGATCGAATGCGCATGCTCCGGGCGTTTTGGGATGCGGCCGTGAGCGTGGATCCCGCCGCTGAAAAGCGGGATGAAAAGCACATGCCGTTGTGTCGCGCCGGTCAACTGTCCCAACTCTGGAAGCAAGGGGGCCTGGAAAACATTGAAGAGAAGCCGCTCGAAATCGCCGCGCACTTCAGTGATTTCGCGGATTATTGGGATCCGTTCCTCTTGGGCCAGGGACCCGCGGGCGCATACGTGCGCACCCTCCGTGCCGATAAACTGCCAGCCCTGCGGAACGCCGTGAAACGCCAGCTGTCCCTTTCTTCCGAAAGTCAGCCTTTCACCCTGCCCGCAAGGGTCTGGGCTGTCCGCGGAACGGTTCCGGCGAAATAATCTTCAAGATTCTCTTACGCGTGCCGATATGGCAATTCAATCGAGGAAATACCCATGAGCATCAACCTCAGCAGCCTCAGCGGCACCAGCTTGGCCGCCTACACCCGCATCGCGCCACCCAGCACCCCCGCCAAATCCGAGCCCGGCGCCAGGTCCGAGCCCGGCGCCAGGGTAGATACCGTTCATCTCAGCAACGCAGCCTTAGCCGCCGCCAGCGACGCCGACCACGACGGCGATTCCCGCTAAGAACCGCTAGATTACCGCTGTCTCCGTATACGTCCCAAACACGTCCCGGAACGCATCGCAAATCTCGCCCACCGTGGCATACGCGCGCACTGCATCCAGAATCAACGGCATGGTGTTCTCCGTCCCGCCAGCCGCCGTCCGTAACGCATCCAGCGCGCGCTGCACCTTCACGCCGTCCCGCCGGGCCCGCAACGCCGCCAGCTTCTCTAACTGCTTCACGCCCGCAGATTCGTCAATGTGCAGCAGCTCAATCGCTTCCCCGCCCTGCTCCTGAAACGCGTTCACGCCCACAATCTTCGATTCGCCTATCTCCACCGAATGCTGATACTCATAACTGGCGTTCGCAATCTCAGTCTGCGGAAAGCCCCGCTCAATCGCCGGAATCATGCCGCCCATTTCATCGATTTGCCGGATATATTCCATCGCCCGCCGCTCCATCTCAGCCGTCAGCGACTCCACGAAATAACTGCCCCCAAACGGATCCGGCACCTCCGGCAGCCCCGTCTCAAACGCGATCACCTGTTGCGTTCGCAGCGCCAGCGTCACGGCGTGTTCCCCCGGCAGCGCATACGCCTCATCCAGCGAGTTGGTATGCAGCGATTGCGTCCCCCCAATCACCGCCGCCATGGCCTGCACCATCGTCCTCACCAGATTGTTATAGGGTTGCTGCCACGTCAGCGAACACCCCGCTGTCTGGGCGTGCGTACGCAACTTCCAACTCTTCTCGTCCTTGGCCCCGAACCGGTCCCGCATTACCGCCGCCCAGATCTTACGCGCAGCCCGGAACTTGGCAATCTCCTCGAAGAAATCGCTATGCGAATTGAAAAAGAAGCTCAACCGCGGCGCGAAATCGTCCACCGCCAGCCCCCGCTCCATCGCCCACTCAACATATTCAATTCCATCGCGCAGCGTGAATGCCAGCTCCTGCACCGCATTGGATCCCGCCTCGCGAATATGGTACCCGCTGATCGAAATCGGATTAAATCGCGGCACGTGTTGAGTAGCAAACTCAATCACATCCGTCACCAGCCGCATGGAAGGCCGGGGCGGATAAATGTATTCCTTTTGGGCGATAAACTCTTTCAGAATGTCGTTCTGCAGCGTGCCTGAAATTTTCTCCCAACTCGCCCCCTGTTGCTCCGCCACCACCAGGTACATGGCCCATAAAATTGGAGCGGGCGAGTTGATCGTCATCGAAACCGTCACGTCCGCCAGTGGGATTCCCTTGAATAGAATCTCCATATCTTCCAGCGAACAGATGGAAACACCGCAGCGGCCCACTTCGCCCTCCGATGCCGCGTGGTCCGCGTCATACCCCATCAACGTCGGCAGGTCGAACGCCACGGATAACCCGGTTTGCCCCTGGCTCAGCAGGTAATGATACCGGCGGTTGGTCTCCTCCGGCGTGGCAAATCCTGAGAACTGGCGCATCGTCCACAGCTTGCCCCGGTACATCGACGCATGAATCCCCCGCGTATAAGGAAACTCGCCAGGCTCGGGCAGCGTCCCCATCCCCGGGCTCTGCTCCGGCCCGTAACTCGGCTCCACCGGGATTCCACTCAACGTGGTGCGTTCTAAAATCCGTTCTACGGCCATTTGCCTAGATTGTATCGAAGCCGCGCCTTCCAGGAATATTATGAAGGCTGCCCGTCATGTTTGAGTATGAGTCTCCTCGGGCCCGTTTTGAAAACGAGGCCATGCCTCACCTGAAAGATCTCTACCGGACCGCCGCTCGCGTGGTGGGCGATTCCGCGCGCGCCGAAGACGTATTGCAAGAGACTTACTTACAGGCCTGGAAATCGTTTGAGCGCTTTGAGCCCGGCACCAATTGCCGCGCATGGCTGTATAAAATCCTGTTCCACTGCATCAGCCACCAGCGCCGCAAATTCCTCCGCTTTCCCCTGGTGAACATGTCGCAGGAGACCAACCAGTTCGTGGAGGCATCCATCCCCTACCAGGCACCCGTGCCCGAATCTCTGACCGATCAGGAGATCCTGGCCGCCCTCGACCGGATTCCCGCGGATTTCCGGTCGGTCGTCCTGCTCACGGACGTCGAAGAGTTCGCCTATAAACAGGTAGCTGAAATACTGGCGATTCCCCTGGGAACCGTCATGTCCCGCCTCAGCCGCGGACGAAAACTGCTGCGCGGGCACTTGGCCAACGTAGCGAAGGAGTACGGCATCCATGGACGATCTTGAACTTCAGCACAGGCTGCGCGGCGCAGTCCATGGCGTACCCGTGCCTCCCGGCCTCCAGTTGAAGATCGGGCGTCGTCTCCGCCGCCCCCCCGCGCCTTGGGCCCAAGCCGTAGCTGCCGCCCTGGTCGTAGCCATGGCCGGTGCAGTGGCCTACCAGGACGGCTACCTGCGGCTTACCCCCTCTTCCCAGGCCAGTTATATCGCCAGCCTTACCCACGAAGTAAACGTCACCATGCGCGGTCCTCTCGGCGATCACGTCCATTGCGCGGTCTTTCGCGAGTACCCCACCCAAATCCCGACCCTGGCCCAACTTGCGGCCGGCTTGGGTTCGTTTCGTAAATTAGTGCAAGCCGTCGACGGCCGTGGACCCGCCGGATACCAGATAGTGATGGCCCACGAATGCGGCTTCGAAGGCCGCGCCTTCACCCACATCGTTTTCAAGAGTGGCGCACGGCTCCTCTCGCTCACCATCACCCGGCAGACAACCCCCGCTCCGGCTCACATTCAGGAAGCTTCTGTCCAGGAAGCAACGGCCCAACGCTTCCAACTGGCCGAAACCTCCGCCGGCCATTACAGAATCTGCGTGATCTCTGACCTGCCTGAACCCGAAAACCGCGCCACCCTCATCCGGATGGCCCCGTCTATTCGTAACATTCTAAACAACACCTAATATGAATCCTTCACCGCTCACGCAGCTTGAATGGCTGGAAACCAACGGCCTCGGTGGGTTCGCTTCGTCAACTTTGTGCGGGATGAATACCCGCCGCTATCATGGCCTGCTCATCGCCGCCACCCAGCCCCCCGCGGGCCGCACGTTGCTGCTCTCTAAGTTAGAGGAAACATTGGTGATAAGTGGTCGTGGCTTCGTTTTTTCGACGAACCAATACCAGGACGCCGTCTACCCCCAGGGCTACCAGTTTCTGAAATCCTACCGCTTGGTTCCATTCCCCAGGTTCGTTTTTGAGATCGAAGGATTCGAAATTGAAAAGCGGATCTTCATGGTGCAAGGCCAGAACACCACGGTAGTGGAGTACGAAGTTCGGCCCCCCGCCGATGCCCCACCCTACCAGTTGGAGCTCCGTCCTCTGCTGGCGTTTCGGGATTTCCACGCCGTCACCCGCGCCAACCCGGTCTTGAACAAGGCTTTCGAAACCGCGCCCGGCCTGCTCACATTCCAGCCTTATCAACAACTTCCAAAGCTCTACCTGGCCCATAACGCTGCCACCGTTACCCCCGAAGGCCACTGGTATTACAACTTCGAATACTCCATTGAGCGTGAGCGCGGATTGGAATCCCGCGAGGATCTGTTCTGCCCAGCCATGCTTGGCTTCGTTTTTTCGGGCCCCGGCACTGCAACCGTAGTGGCCTCCACCAGCCCCCAAACCATTGCCGGGATCCGTTCGCCCGAAGTTCCTTCGGATCAATTCATAGTCAAGCGGGGCGACCTCGAAACCGTAATCGCCGGCTATCACTGGTTTGCCGATTGGGGCCGCGACACCATGATCGCCCTGCCCGGCCTCACTCTTGTCACCGGCCGGTTCGATGTCGCGCGCAACATCCTGCTCACGTTCGCCAGCTATCTCGATCAGGGCATGCTTCCGAATCGCTTTCCCGACGCCGGCGTAGCCCCGGAGTACAACACCGTCGATGCCACCCTCTGGTTCTTTGAGGCTATCCGCGCCTACCTCCACTACACCAACGACTTCGCCTTCGTTCGCGAACACCTGTACGAACCTCTGCGCTCCATCCTGGACCACCACCTCCAGGGGACCCGGTACGGAATCCGCGTCGATACCGATGGCCTACTCCATGCCGGCGAACCGGGAGTACAGCTTACTTGGATGGATGCCAAGGTCGGCGATTGGGTAATAACCCCGCGCCAAGGCAAACCTGTTGAGATTCAAGCACTTTGGTACAACGCGCTACGTGTGATGGCCAGCCTGGCCGAAAAGTTCGAGGAACCCGACATCGCGCATTTCATGGAAGAGCTGGCCGCCCGCGCCTACGCCAGTTTCCACGCCAAGTTCTGGAATCCGGATGCCGGCTGCCTGTACGATGTCGTCGACGGCGATACCCGCGACGGCAGCATCCGCCCCAATCAGGTGATCGCCCTGAGCCTGCACAACGCACTCGTATCCGGACCCCAGGCGCTCCAAGTGCTTGAAACCGTGGAGCAACACCTGCTCACGCCCTACGGTCTACGCACCCTCTCGCCAACGGACTCCCGTTACCGGGGCCGCTACGAAGGCTCCCTCCAAGATCGCGACGCCGCCTACCACCAGGGTCCGGTCTGGCCATGGCTGACCGGGCCCTTCGTCACCGCCTACGTAAAAGCCCACGGCGCAACCCCCGAGAGCAAAGCCCGGGCCGCCGGTTGGCTACATGCCATTTGGGAGCATCCCGAAACCACCGGCATCGGCCAAATTCCCGAACTCCTGGACGGCGACGCCCCGCATCATCCGCGTGGATGCCTCTCCCAAGCCTGGAGCCTAGCCGAGATCCGGCGCGCCGCCGCGGAAGACTGTGGCTTTGTTTTTTCGGCCCCCTAACGAGCCGGATATGCGGCTGCGAATTCTTCCATGGAAAGGAACCCGTCTTGGTTCGTATCCAGTTTCTTGAACCGCTTCTCCCGCTTGGCCGGATCCTTGCCCCGCGCCTTAAATTCCTCTAGGCTCACCTTGCCATCGCGATCCGTGTCCAGCCGGGCAAACATCTTTTTCGGATCCCGCGGTTTTTGACCGGTTTGAGAAGTGGGGGCCTGTGCTCCAAATGCAACACAAGCGGTAATCAGAGCTACAGCGAAATACTTCATTTTGAAACTCTCCTGATACTGCAAACTCGCCTCCGCGTGGAAAGTTCAACCGCCGGGCCATTAAATCCAGTTCACCACGTCTGAAGCGGCGTGCGTGTCATTCTTGCCACAGCTGAAACTTTACAAACTCTTGCGAATCAAAAGCCTAGGCGGAAC
>JBBQUE010000054.1:0-9855 GCA_038212805.1 Bryobacterales bacterium
TAACCAACTCCACGTGTCTGATGAACGCCAACGGATCCGGAGCGCTGGGCGCAATTACCGTGTCAGGCCATGCCGTCAACGTGAACGACAAGGTCTTTACTCAGCAGATTTCCGGCGCCACCTACTCGTTATCCGGCTCCACCGGGACTTTGACCTTTCCCTCTTCCGGTTCTACCCCGCTGCTGAGCGGCGCTAAACAGTTCTTCGTCAGTTCCGATGGCAACATCCTGGTTGGCGGTGCTGCGAATGGTTACGATATTGAGGTTGGTATCAAGGTTTCCAGCACCAGCAATACCTTCGCCGGCGTCTTTTTCTCGGCAGGGCAGGATCATGACTCGTCCTGGTTCGCCAACAACGGCTACTACTACCTGGATGCTTTCTATGGATCCTCCAATTCAGTGACCGTGTCCGGGGCCACCACCGTTCTCAGCCACCAACGCGTCAATCCGGATGACGGCGTGACCTACGATTACACCTTTGACAATCTGCTGACGTTTGGATCGGATGGCGTCGCCGCACTTACCTATTCCCAGCATTTCGCAGGCGCAGGCGGAACGGCCCGGTTGATCACCGGGCTGTCCACCAATTACGTCATCGAACTCGACGTGCTGGCGCAAACCCTCCCGGTGACCGGAAGCGTCGTGATCAGCCCCGTAGGGGTGGTGAATACGGCCAACTACCTGCCGGTCACGAATCCGGTGGCACCCGGGGAGTTCATCACATTGTTTGGCTCAGGGCTGGGGCCCGCATCGCCGGTCTTCGGCAGTCTGCCGTTTAGAACCACGCTGGGCGGCGTGGGAGTGACGGTCAATAGCCGCCCAGCTGTCATCAGCGTGGTGAGCGCGACCCAGGTGAGTTTCATTATGCCTTATGCCACCACAGAGCCCTATGCCGTCATACAATTGACCAATAACAACGTGGCTTCGAATCTGGTCACCTTGTTTGCCGATCTCAGCGCGCCGGGTGTGTTCACCCAGAACCAAAGCGGAACCGGGGCGGCGGCAGCCCTTCACCCCGACGGATCTCTGGTTACTGCCAGCAATCCTGCCAAGGCCGGCGAGACGATCGCGGTCTACGCAAGCGGTCTGGGAGCCGTGACTCCAACCGTCGCGGACGGTGCGCCCGCGCCCGGTACCACGCTCAGCCGGACCGATGACGTGATCGATGTCTATGTGGATGGCACCAAGGCCACCACGACGTTTTCGGGCTTGGCTCCCACCTTCGCCGGCCTTTATCAAGTCAACTTCGTAGTCCCCACAGGCACCGCAACCGGTCCCGTCTTCCTGGATATTGCCGACGAGAAGACCAGTGGCTACAACTCCATGGCGCTACTATCCATCTCGGGAAGCGCGGGGTCGGCTTCCGAACCGCGGATGGAAAGATCCGCCAACCGGCCCATGCATCGGGCACGGGGGACTGGACAGATGCGCTCGCCACGGCGGTAGCGGTAAAGCTGAAAAAGTTAGTCCGGATAGACGCAGACGGCTTGTCCCAATGTGCCCATAATTCCAGTTCTGTCAACGGGCCATTCCGAGCCACGCGAGTGAGCAAGTGGCCTTTTATGCAGGACGGGCAAAACGCTTAGTGCGGGTTAGGAAATACACGTACCTCCTAGGCCAAGAAATCCCCGAGGGGCTAAGCAGGAGACGACCGGAACGCTCAGACAATTTCACAGTACAGGTGATCTGAGAAAAAGAAGGGTGCGCGGCAACTTCCTTTTCGAAGATGCAGTCACTTCGTTCCGTCTCGCTTATAGGTTTTGCGCTAAGCCTTTGGGCTGCCCAGCCCGCGCCGAAACCGCCGGCCGCGAAAGCCGCGCGGAAGGAATGTCTCATAAGTCAGGTGCAAGTGGAGCGGTGGACTAAAGCCTGGCAGAAGCGCCTGGCGCTTGAGGACTGGGACGTGTCGGTCCAAATGGTGCGTGCCTCGGAGTTGCGCCCGGAAACGTTGGGCAGCCTGCGCTGGAACAGTACCGCCCATACCGCCATCATGCGAGTTCTCAGTCCCACCGATTACGATTTGCCGGCCACCGAGATCCCGCTCGATGTGGAATATACCGTGGTCCATGAACTAATCCACCTGCAATTGGCCGTTCTCCCGCGGGATGCTGCGAACAAAGCCATCGAAGAGCGCGTAGTCAGCCGGATCGCGGAGGCTCTGTTATCCCTGCAGACCGGGCCGGGTTACCGCCAGCGCCGCGACGTGGTCCACCTGAACAGCAAAGACAAACCCTCAGAGGCCAGCCGGTCCGTCAGGAAGTGATACAAAAAAGAGGCGACTTTCACATCTTCAGCATGTGGATGACGCAACAGAAGACAAGAACCGAGAATCCCAGATATCTGGAAGTGAATACCGAGCATCTCAACCGCTTCCTGCAGGGGATCGGTCCGGAGCTTCGTTTTGATCGCGCCCGCCTGAATGAAATCCCCGGTTGCCCTCGGGATGCAAGTGATACCCTGATCCTTGGGGGACTGCATGGCCAAATGGGATTACCGGGTCTGCGCCGTAAAGGGTGACGCGCCCGGAAACGTCGAAGAGCAACTGAACACCGCGCTCAAGACCATGGGAGACGAGGGCTGGCGTTTCGTGGAAACTATCTACGCCCAGCACAGTCTTCCTCTCTTGCTATTCAAGAAGCAGGCCAAGGCAGGCGGGCGAACTGGTTCCGAAAAAGTGTAAACTACACATCTGGTGAGACTTCATTCTCTTTACCTCCTCGTATTCTTAATCTTGCAGGCGGCCCGTGGGGAAGTGGCGGTCCCCATTAGAATCAGGCCGCTCTGTGGAAACCCGGACAGCGGCATCGTAGCGGGGAAGCCCAAGCTGTTCGATGATCGAACTCTGGCCCTCTTAGTGGATTCGCTCGATTCCCGCTTATCGCGTCTGGATCCAGGTCCGGCCTCTCTTGCGGAACGAACTCAACTCACCTACCAACTGGGGAACCTGCGCGCTCTGTCTGACCGGGCTCTGTCTGACCGGGTGCTGCTTCTGCCCGGCCGGGGTGGCTCCCAAGCCTTGCCCAGGGCCCAGTTGCTGGTCGGTTTCCAGATCAGCCTGGATCCGAAAAACACCTACACCAACGCCGTCGCGGAGGTGGAAATCACCATTACATCGAAATCCGGCAGCAAGCAGGCACCCGCGCTGATCGCGCTTTTGCCGCGCGAAAAGACCTTTAACGAAGTCATGGTCTCAAAAGACGCCTCCGTCCCCGTCAAAGACACTGACACGATTTCCATGGAGCGGCTCACCCCCACCCGTGAGCAAGTGCGCGGATGCGCCACCGGCTACCACGAGAGTGATCGCGACCTGACCATGGCTTGGCAATTCAAGCCCGTGTTTGGCAAAGACCGCGTGGATCCCGGCACCCGCCAAGTCTACGCGCTGCTGGCCTTGCCTACTTCCGCCACCGAGGAATACACCGCCGACGTACATGTTCACTCCCATTGGCGGACGTTGAAACGCCCCAAACACAAGAATGCGACCGACCTGATGGACGACTCGCTCCGGGATGAGCTTTGGGTGGACGCGATCCGCTACAACCCTGCCGAGATGGAGGCCAGCCTGAGGCCCAGGATCGACGAACTGCGCTTCGTCCCAGCGGGCCCAGGCCAAGTGCTGGTGATGGCCGAGGGCGCGAATTTCCTCCCCGACACTTCGGTCATGTTCGGCAATGTGACGCAGACGGGTCCCAGCCTGAACATTCAGCGGGAGAAGCACTTGCAGTTCACCGCGCCCGCGCAGTCCCTAACCGAGAACGAACTTTACCTGACCGGCCGCTTCGCCATTCCAGTGCCGTTGATTGACGCCCGTGCCTCCCAGCCGCAATGGACTTCCGATCCCGCCTGGGGCCTCAAAATCGAGTACGCGCGCGCCCACCCCAAGGACTTTCAGCAGTCGGAAGTGCGTATCAAGCTCAAAAGCCGCCAGCGCAAGAAGCCCCTGCCGGAGATGATCGTGAACCGGACACTGGTCAGTGCGGCCGGCCGCGTTTTCCCGGTAGCCAGCGTGGAAATTGAGCCCACCGATTCCGACGCCGTCCTGATCCGTTTTGACGTCCCGACCGCGGATGTGCGCGCGTCCCGGCCCGTTACCGTGGCCCGCCTGTTTGGCGGCGAACTCTACCGCGATTCGGCCGAACTGGTGCTGGAAGATGACATCGCCGCCGCCAAGGTGAGCCTGCTGGCTTCCACCGACGATGACGTTCTGCTGGCCGTATCCGGAAGCGGTTTTTCCGCGCTGGCTGTGATCCAGATTGCTGGCAATAGTTACACCCGCTGGACCAAGCCCGCGGTGGTTATTGATGGGTCCACTATGTTGAGCTTGAAGATACGCCGGCAAGCGCTGGAAGGGGTGAAACAACTCACCGTGGCTCAGGGATTTGCGCAGCCCCAAATCCTGCCACTGCCCGACTTGGCCACGAGCGAAGCCTCCCGTGCCAGACCACCCCGCCGCAAGCCCCCCGCCAAGTGATCACTTCCGGTTCAGTGCTTCCACCATCAAACCAAAAAAGGCCACGCCGTCGAGAGTGCTTGCAAAATGCCGACACCGGCCAGAGCGCCGGTTAACCACACTAGCCGCTTTGCTAATTTCTGCTCCCGTCCGACGTCTTGGTCAAGGGCGCTATCAACTCTTGGTTTGTTCTTACAGCTGCCCCGATCCGAATGGACTCACCGATGGAGCCAACAATCGCACCCGCACCGGTAGCCAAAATCTCCTCAGCAGTTTTGCCCTCAACGTATTGTTTGTAATGCTCTTCTTTTCCCATATTTAGAGGTCACTTGCCAGAGAGCCCGTGCCCGGCAACGACAAACAGGCTGCTTACGCCTCCACAATCATCTTCCCGGTATTCTTGCCTTCCAGCATGGCAATGAAGGCCGCGGGCATGCTCTCAAACCCCATCATCGTCTGTTCCCGGTATTTCAATTTGCCCTCGCGCAACCACTGCGCCATCTGCGTGACGCCCTCCCGGAAACGCGGCGCGAACCGCATTACGATGAACCCCTCCACCCGCACCTGCTTCACCAGAATGTAACTCAGCAGCCTGGGCCCCATCTCCGGTTTTTCCAGATTGTATTGGGAAATCTGCCCACAGATGGATACCCGCCCATACAAGTTCAGCAGCGGAAATACCGCATCCGAGATAGTGCCGCCCACGTTGTCGAAATAGCAATCGATGCCGCTGGGGCAAAGCTCCTTGAGCTTCGCGAAATAATTTGAAGTGGTCTTGTAGTTGAAAGCCGCATCGAAACCCAGTTCGCCCGTCAGAAAATCCACCTTGTCGTCCTCGCCGGCGATGCCCACCACGCGGCAGCCTTTGATCTTCGCGATCTGCCCCACGGACGAACCCACCGCGCCAGCCGCACCGGAGACCACCACGGTCTCGCCGGCTTTCGGCTGGCAAAGGTCCAGAAATCCGAAGTAGGCGGTCATGCCCGGCATCCCCAGAATCCCCAGCGCGGTGGAAATCGGTGCAAGGGCTGCATCCAGCTTCTGCAATCCCTGGCCGTCGGACACGCAGTATTCCTGCCATCCCCAGTAGCCCACCACGAAATCTCCCTTTGCAAACTTGGGATGCTTCGATTCCATCACCTCGCCCACGGTGCCCCCAACCATCAGATCGCCCACCATCACCGGATCGGCATAGCTCTTCACCCCCGTAATGCGCCCACGCATGTACGGATCCACGGATAGGTAAATCGATCTAACTAGCATCTGCCCGTCCCCCACCGGGTTCAACGGCTGCTCAACCAGCTTGAAATCAGACTCTTTGGGCATTCCCACCGGCACAGCGGCCAGCCGGAATTGGCGGTTCACTTGAGGCATGGCCCATACCATATCACACCCGATTTGAAGGGATGACCCCATTCGGTCGCGAATCTGGTATTTGTAACATATGAGACGCTTCTTTGTGTTCTTCCTGGGATTTAGCCTACTCCTTTCCGCGGCCGATATTGCCGGAAAATGGGCAGGCAACTATGACGTTGTAATATCCGATGGCGACACCATGAAGGGGAAAGTGACCCTCACCCTGCAGCAGGATGGCGCAGTCATCAGCGGCACCGCCGGCTCCGACCAGGGGCAACTAAAAGTCATAAACGGCAAGTTGGATGGCGATAAACTCAGCTTCGAACTCCAACCGGACGACCAACAGAAGATCGTCTTCGACCTGCGATTACAGGATGACCTGCATCTGAAAGGCGAAGGCAAGCGCGAGACCGACGGCAATAAGCTGAACGTAAAGCTCGATTTGACCCGATCGTAATTGCGGCTTCCCACCACGGGAGTATACTAACGGAAAGCCAGCTTCAAACTGAACAGAGGACCCGAGACCATGTGGATTCGCAAGGCTGATCGTGACCGCGGCAAGGGCGTAGATTCGCCCATGCCAACCCAACTCGTCTCCACCGAGGAATTCATTCCCCGGCGTCAGACTGAACAACAGAAGCAGGTAGAACACCTGATCGGCCAGATGGCCGAGGAAAAGTCCAAAAAACTAGGCATGGACCGGCGCGCCTTCATGGGCAGTAGTATGGGCTTGGCTACCTGCTTCCTGGCTTCGAATGCCGTTTGGGGCAAGAATTTCGAAGTGGATGAAGCCGAATCCATGGAAGCCGATGCCTACCAGGAAAGATGGCCCAAGAGCGAATACTTCATCATGGACGTGCAGACCCACTTCACCGATGGGTTTGCGATCCCCAACTTCCGCGATAACGAGTTCGTTAAGAACATGGGCTTCAACCTGAAGGCGGACATTGAATCCTTCGGTTACAAGCAGTTCGTGAAGGAACTTTTCCTGGATTGCGAAAACGACATGATCGTGATCTCGGGCGTTCCGGGCAAGGAGCGCCAAGTGGACGCGGCCGGTAAGAAACTGGAAGGCAAGGCGCGCGGAGGCGGCGTCCTGCCCAGTTGGCTGATGTCTGAGAAGAAGCGCGAAATCAACACGTTGGCGGGTTCCACCCGCGCCCTATGCCAGGGAAACCTGGCACCCAACCACTACTGGGACAAGGTCAATAACAAGGTAGACAAAGCCGCCACCATCGATCAGATGGAGCGCGAGTTGAACGTTTACAAGATAGATTCGTGGAAGTGGTATTGCCACACCGATCCGGGCCAGTCCGGCGGCGGTTTCCAACTCGACGACGACAACGCGGCCTGGTTCTATGAGGAATCCCGCAAGCGCGGCATGAAGACCTTCAGCGTTCACAAGGGCTATTCCTACCAGTCGCGCATCCTGGGCCACCTGGCGAATCCCAAGGACGTGGAAAAGGCCGCGCTCAACAATCCCGATCTCACGTTCGTGATCTATCATTCCGCCCTGCAGCATGGCCCTAGCGAGGGCAAGGAATGGCTGGAGGCTAACAAGTACGACCCCACCACAGGCGACTTCGCCTGGCACAACGTGCTGATGGATCTGAAGAAGCGCAATCCTAAGATCAACAACGTGTACCCCGAGATCGGCAGTTTCTTCGGGCCGCTGGCGATCGCCAACCCGACCGTCGCGATGCACGGCATGGGTAAGAACATCAAATATTATGGGTCCGATCACGTGATCTGGGGTACCGATTGTCTCTGGTGGGGCTCGCCCCAGTGGGCCATCGACGCCTTCAAGCGGTTCCAGATCAGCGACGAGATGTGCGACAAGTTCGGCTACAAGAAGATCACCAAGGAAGACAAGGCGAAGATCTTCGGCCTGAACGCGGCAAAAATCTACAAGCTGGATCTGAAGCAGAAGCGCAACCCGCTGCCGGCCGATACGCTGGATCGCTTGAAGACCGCGTATCTGGAGCAGGGCAAGCCGGAGCGCGACAACGCGGCCTACGGATGGGTCCGAGCCGACGATTAGCGCTGGGGCTGCTGTTCGCCCTGCGCGCCGCCGCGCAAGTTCCGGATTACGTCACCGGCGACGAGTGCCTGTTCTGCCATCGCACCAAGGTGGCGGACACCTGGCAGCAGAATCCCCACGCCACCACCATCCGGCCTGCCGAGGATGGGGCTGGTTCCAAGCTAGGACCACGCGAGCTGAAGGCGGCCGGCTATGGCAAGTTCGCTCTTCGCCGCCCGGACGGAACGTGGGACAACGACAAATTCGCGAACCGTTGCGCCGGGTGCCACGCCACGGCCGTGGACCCCAAGACGCAGGCGTTTGCGACTTCAGCCGTGGATTGCTACGCCTGCCATGGCGCGGCCGATCTGAATCACTCCAAGGACACCTCCTTGATGTGGCTTTCGCGCAAACACGCCGCCGACCCAAAGCTGGTGACGTCGATCTGTGCCCAATGCCATCTACGCGGGGGAACGTCGAAAACCAGTGGGCGGCCCTACGCGAACAATTTCAGCGCGGGCCAAGACCTGTTCTCAGATTTCCACGTTGATCTCAAGCAGGCTGCGAATCCCGATCTGAATTCCGGTGATCGCCACGTCTATGTCAACGTGCGCGATGTTTTGGAGAATGCCGGAACCGTCACGTGCCTCAATTGCCATCAGGTGCATGGTGACAGCTCTCAAAAGCACCGCCGCGTCCTCACGGGGCCCATCTGCCAGGAGTGCCACAACGAAACCGGCCCCAAGAAGGCCGTGAAGCGATACGTAGTCCATAGCGCCCTCTGCGAATACTGAGAAACAGACAAATGAGCCTATTGAACTTAGTGTGTTCTCTTTTGTTATGGAGATGTTGCTGCTATCCCGAAGAATGGCGTTCGTGGATGATGAACCGGAACTCGTCGCCCCTCGGAGGGAACCGTTTGTCATCTCGCGCAATGTACCCAGCGTCTGTTGCGTAAACGACCCTTTTGGGGACTACAGCCACATGCTAACGGAGCGCTGCTTCAGCCTAAGGATGATAAGATAGCGGCTCGTCCTCGGGGGCACACGGCCTCACTGGGATTTTGGTTCTCCTACATGGAATACACGCGGCAAAGTTTCTCTCCTGAAGAGCTTGTCAACACTGAGAAAAACGGCTGTCTTAAGATCAACGAAGAGTACCAGCGCGGTGCCGAGTGGACACAGTCGCAAATGCAGGGCTCCATCGATTCGATTTACCGCAAATATCCAATCCCGCCGGTTTTCTCGCACCAGATCCGCGACAAAGGGTTGGGTGGTCACCAAACCATCCGATATGAAATCGTTAATGGTCAACAGCGGATTCGCGCTCTGGCCGATTATCACTCTGGTAAGTTTGCGCTGCTGGACGCGGCCATTGATAAAAACCCTGAAAGTCGCCCCTCACATCTTGGGAGGCCGTGAGGGTAACCCAACCGGCAAGTCTACATCGGGCCCGGCGATCGCCAAATACCACGGAGAGTGACGAGAGAAGATCATTGAAGAAATCGGCGTCCGCCTCGACCCGAAGCGCCTTTTTGATGACGCTGAAAAGCAATCAATCTGTGGACGTGCTCAGGCCAGCCAGAAGGCCCGCTGGGTGGGGGGACTCCAAGGGATTTCGAGCTGAATGCGCTCGGCGGCGCGCAGGGTGTCGTGCTTGAGGCGCTCTGCCCAGCCGGCGTCATGCACCAGGGGGATCTGATCGTCGGTGGCCGGCTCGGGTTCGTCGAAATCCCGGGGACCCGCAAAGCCTTCGTCGATCAGGCGTTCGCGCAACAGCCGGAATTTGCGGGAAGGGAAGACGTGGCTGCCCAACTGGAGATCGTAGCCCGGGTGGTCGACCAGTTTAAACGGGAGCACTCTGCTGCGATTGTAGCGCCGTAATGACGGACAAGCCGTAGATGTCGTCCGCGCTACAGCCGCGAGACAGATCGTTGGCGGGTTTGGCCAAGCCTTGCAGGATGGGGCCGAGCGCGGTGGCGCCCCCGAGCCGTTCCACCAGCTTGTAGGCAATATTCCCCGCCGCGAGAT
>JBBQUE010000055.1:0-9672 GCA_038212805.1 Bryobacterales bacterium
AACATACAACTCTCGCTAGAAAGCAGTTCGGGTTGGAACCGAAGTTCAGGTAGATTGTCGCAGGCGTCTCTATCGCCTGTCATTCTGCGGCAAAGCAAGTCTAGCACAAATTAATGACGCTTCAAGCTGATGAATAACGACGTAGTTTCTCCTTTATTTTCATACACTTATATAAAACACTCTGGCAATGAAATGTAGTGGCGCAGATTGTGAATGGAGTGCGAAAATCCCCTAAATCCCTGTGTGAAGAGGGGTTGCTGATCGAAGCACCGTCGTCATGAACCTAACCAGGCATCCGCCATTGACACCGGGGTGGAATCGCGAGACAATTAAGCTTCCGCCTTTATGCGGGAGTAACTCAGCTGGTAGAGTGCAACCTTGCCAAGGTTGATGTCGCGGGTTCGAATCCCGTCTCCCGCTCCAATTCCATCGCCCTTCGGGAACTTTTCCCAACCAGTCAACGTATTCATGACCGGGGTGTAACCGATGCTGAACGTACTGCTCTTCATTCTCTTACTGGTATTCTGCTGGCCGCTCGCCTTGCTGCTTCTGTTTCTGTACCCGCTGATCTGGTTGATTTTGCTTCCGTTCCGGGTCGTTGGTATCGCGATCACGGGCGTTTTTGAGTTGATCCAGGCTATCTTCCTGCTGCCGGCGCGTGTGCTGAGACGCATCTAGACAGACCCTACAATAGAAGATATGGATCGCTTCGCCGGCGTAGACTATTTTCTTATTGATTCCCTTTTCAACGAACAGGAGTTGCTGGTTCGTCAGAACACCCGCCAATTCGTGGAGGATCGCGTCATCCCCATAATCCGGGATTGTTTCCGCGATGGCCGTTTTCCCAAGGAGCTGATTCCAGAACTGGGCCGGTTGGGTTTCCTCGGAGCCAACCTGGATGGATACGGTTGTGCCGGCATGAGCCAAGTGGAATACGGCCTGATCATGCAGGAACTGGAACGAGGAGATTCCGGACTCCGCAGTTTCGTTTCGGTCCAGGGCGCTCTGGTGATGTACCCCATCTTGACCTACGGGTCAGAGGAGCAAAAATCCCACTGGCTCCCGAAACTCCAGTCGGGCGAGTCGATTGGGTGCTTCGGCCTCACCGAACCGAATTTCGGATCAAATCCGGCGGGGATGCAAACGCGGGCTCGGAAAGACGGAGACGGCTGGGTTCTGAACGGCGAGAAAACCTGGATTACCAATGGTTCCGTGGCCGATGTCGCCGTGGTGTGGGCCCGCGCGGAGGATGGCATCCGGGGCTTCGTGGTGGCAAAAGGCACCCCGGGCTTTTCCGCGTCGGAACTGCATGGCAAGCTCTCCATGCGCGCCTCCGTGACCGCCAGCCTGGCTTTTTCCGACTGCCGGCTCCCGGCTTCCGCCATGTTACCCACCGCCAAAGGCCTGAAAGCGCCTCTAAGCTGCCTCACCCAGGCGCGCTTCGGAATCGGGTGGGGCGTCCTGGGCGCGGCCATGGACTGTTACGAAACCGCCCGGCAGTACGTCATCCTGCGCAAGCAATTTGACGATAAGCCCCTGGCCAGCCACCAGTTAGTCCAGGAAAAGCTGGCCCACATGATTACCGAAATCACCAAAGCCCAACTCCTGGCCTTGCACGCCGGGCGGTTGAAAGACCAGGGCAAGCTGGATTCCGCCCACGTTTCCATGCTGAAGAAGAATAATGTGAGTATTGCGCTGGACTGTGCCCGGTTGAGCCGGGATCTTCTGGGGGGCAATGGAATTATGGATGAGTACCCTATCATGCGGCACATGTGCAACCTGGAGACAGTGAAAACCTACGAGGGAACGGACCACATCCACACTCTGGTGATCGGGGAGCGGGTTACCGGCGTGGCGGCTTACAAATAAACGGAAGGAAACAGGCCGGTGGGAGCGGGGGCGCACCGGCCTATCAAACAGCTAGGCAACGGCCGATTGGACTCGGGCGCCGGATTTCTCCGCGCCTACGGCGAACCCAAAAAGCGGCGTTCCAGTAAACTTACTTAGTCTGTTTACCTTCCACTGCACCCGGACAAATTTCAGGTCCGGAGCGGCAGCCAGGTTGAGCAACGTGGAATACAATCCGCAGTACGATTTTTGTGTGAACGAGGCCATGGGTTTCGTACCCCAATTGACCCCATCTTTCGAGCCCCAGGCTGAAACAGCCAAGCTGGTTTGCTCGATGGTGCGGCTGATGGATAAGGTTAGGACAAGGAGTTGGCCGGAATACTGGCTAACATCTACAAGCGGACCGACCCCGTCGGCCCGGATAATGTCCTCTGGAAGCAGAGAGAGAGGCAACATAATTCCTCCGTTTTCTGAGCAGCCGGAACAGCTTAGCTACCACACACGGGCCAGGCTAAATCTTTTTTAATCTGTTCCCTGCTTCTTCCAGCGTCTCATATTTCTTACAAAAACAAAAGCGAATTAAATGGGAGCCGTTGCGCGAATCTGCGAAAAAACTCGAACCCGGTACCGCCGCCACCCCCACCTGCTCAATCAGATGACGAACCAAAGCGACATCGTCAGGGAAGCCAAAGCCCTGTATATCCGTCATGATGTAATACGCTCCGTTCGGACGAAAGCAGTGAAACCCAGCCTGTTCCAGAATTCGTAAAAGAGTGTCCCGGCGACCGCCATAATCTCTGGATAAATGATCATAATATTCGGGCGGCTGGGAAAGCGCCAACACGCCAGCCTGCTGCAGCGGGGCGGCTGCGCCGACAGTAAGAAAGTCATGTACTTTACGTATGGAATCAGTAAGATCCGGCGCGGCCAGCACCCACCCCACCCGCCAACCGGTGACGGAATAGGTCTTGCTCATACTGTTCACCAGAATACTGCGGTCGCGCATTCCGGGGAGACTTGAGATGAGAATGTGCCGCGAACCGTCGTACACAATGTGCTCGTAGATCTCGTCCGTGATCGCGATGGCGTCAAATTCCTGGCAGAGTTCGGAAATCAAAGTTAATTCCTGCAAGGAAAACACCTTTCCCGTCGGGTTATTCGGGGTATTCACGATGATGGCTTTGGTTTGGGGCGAAAAGGCGGCGCGAAGTTCCTGGGGGTCGAAACTCCAATCCGGCGGCCGCAGCGAAACCAGCACGCGCTTGGCCTCGCAAAGCATGGTGTCCGGCCCGTAGTTCTCGTAATAGGGCTCAAATACAATCACTTCGTCCCCGGGGTTGGTGATGCCCAGCATGGAGGCGATCATGCCCTCGGTGGAACCGCAACAGACCGTGATCTCCCTTTCCGGGTCGAATTCCAAACCGTACCACTGCTTGTATTTTTGGGCGATAGCATCACGGAAAGGCTTTGCTCCCCATGTGATGGCGTATTGATTGATGTCGTCTGAGATGGCTTCGCGAGCGGCTTCCTTGAGGTGCGCCGGAGCGCTGAAATCCGGGAAGCCCTGGGCCAGATTGACCGCGTTGTGGCGCAAGGCCAGGCGGGTCATCTCGCGAATCACGGATTCTGTAAAATTTCTGGTCCGCGCACTACGGAAGCGCGGACGATCTGCCGATGTCTCCATCAGTAGAGGCTAGCGCACCTGGTCTTGGTCCGTAAAGGCGGCGGTAGAGATCGGCGTTCCGGAGGACGCTTTGTACGTAATTCCGGGTTTCGTCGAAGGGAATGGTTTCGACAAATTCAGCAGGCTCGCGAAAATTGGAACCGGCCAGCCACTGAGCAACGCGGGTTGGGCCGGCGTTATAAGAGGCCAGGGTGGCTTCCCATTTCCCTCCCAGGCGGTCGAGCAGGGAGCGCAGGAAGTACGTTCCAATCCTGAGATTAAAATCCGGGGTGAATAAGATATCGTTGGCCGTCATGGACATCTTCAATTTGCGCGCTAATTCGCGCGCGGTGGAGGGAAGCAACTGCGTGAGCCCGTAGGCGTTGGCATGCGAGACAATGCGGGGATTGAATTCCGATTCCTGCCGGATCAGGGCTGCCACTATAAAAGGATCCAGATTATGTTCACGGCTGTACTGCTCCAGCGAAGCGCGGTAAGGGAGCGGGAAAGCCAGCTTCCAAAATTTCCCGGGCGTGCTGTCCAGCGGAAGCCGGAGGTAATTCGGGATCAGTTGCTTGATGTAACGAATTCCCATATCGGGCGCGTCGCGCGCGGTGGCCAGTTCGGCCAATTCCATGGCCACGGACTCGGGTTTCCCATCGCTTCGGGCGGCATAGCGAAGTTCGTTCTCCGCCAGATCGTCGAGCCCGGCCGACGCCAGCAACCGCGCGCGTTCGGACCGTTGGCGCATGATGGCTGAAGGTTCGAAATCAACCCGCGCATGAACTGGAAACGCAATTGATCGCAAAAAAGCTGTCGTGGCCGGGGAGGCCGGAGCCCGCGCGATGGCCACTGATTTCAGCCGCTCCCGCGCCAACGTGGCGTAGAAGAAGTTCGGATAGGCGGAGTTAATCTCCTGATAGTACGTGCGGGCGGATGCCGGGTCGTTGGCGGATTCAGCGATGCGCGCCAGGAAATACAGAGCGTTGGAAACTTTCTCAGACCCCGGGGAACGGCTGACCAGGTTCAGAAACAGATCCTTCGCGTCCGGGCGCTGAGCCCGATAGGCGGCCCAAGCCAGGCGCCAATGACAGTCGGCTGCTTGCGGATCCGCCGGGAACGAAGTTGAGCACCCCTGGTAATCGCCGGCGGCCAGCAGCGCTTGCAAGCGCCAGCGGGATTGCGGGTGCGCCGCGGCCAGTTGCTCCAGGGCTTTCTGGACATCCTGAGCACGGTCCAAACGGCGGGCGCAACGAACCATGTAGAACAGCCGCTCGGCGTCCGTCTCGCCGCCTGGCAAATTGAGAGAACGAAGCCATTCATACGCTGGAGCATAACTGCGCGCAAAATATCGCGCCACGCCGAGTTTGAGCCGCGCCCGGTCCAGCATCGCCCCCGTCAGGTTCGGAATCGCCAGTTCCAACTCCCGGATGGCCAACGTGCCCGAATCGCGGTCCAGCAGACGAACCGCCCGATTTAGACGGGCCATGGGAGCTAATCCGGCCAGACGCGCGGGATCGTCCGCAGCCTCGGCCGCTTCGGGCGACGAAGGAAACTCCGTCAGCAGCCGTGCATAGTGCCCCCGCTCACCAGCCGCATCCCCCGCCGCGGCGTAAGCCCGGGCCAGCAGCAGTTCAGCCTCAGGTTTGTTGAGCGCGGCCAGATGCAGCTCCACCAGCGCCAACGCCTTCCTGGGCTGACCCTCTTTCAGATACGCATGGGCCAAAAGAAACACAGACTTGGCCACCAGAGGGGAGGCGGGGCTGCGCTCCCAAACGGGTTTTAACAGCCGCTCAACTTCGCCATACGTTTCAGTTTCAAAGCGGGCCGTGGCACTAAAGAAAGCAAGATAATCCGAAATCAGTGGTAGCCGCTGAGCCGCCGAAATCAGGTGCGGCAATGCAAGGTCGAACTGTTTCTCCTCCGTCTCCTTCGTCCCCAACACCAGCAAGGCCAGCGCTCCTCGCGAATCGGCATGGGTATTGGCGTAATCCATAACGGCGGCCTGGGTCAGCGGGGAGGGGTTGTTCCTGTACGCGCGCGCCAGTTTGGCCAGATCCTGCGAATACAGCAGGCCCGCCGTCAGCAGGAGTGCGGGAACGCTAAACCAGCGGACCGGGATAAGTGGGACCCAGGAGTTGAACATCGTCATTCGCTAACGTACGCACCAGTTCCATGTGAAAGTAATCAATCATCGTGCGCGAAACAGCAAGAAAATCGCGCCTGAAAGCCTCGCGCCCAGCGTCGATTTCGGCCTGCAGTTGCTCATAGAGGTTCTGGTGTACGCGGCCTTCCTTCACCGCCTGCGCCTTATACAGCCGCATTTCCGCCACCTGAACCCGCGCAAAACGCTGCGCCCGCAGGTGCTGATCCTGGTCCTCCCGGCTCAAGGTGAACCACGTAGTCAGACGCTGCGTGGGCGGCTCCACACCAAAGATGTTCAGCAGATGGGCCGGTTGGCGGGTGGCATCGGCGGTCAGGCCCTCAATCACGGTAGCGCCAAAGGCCGCCAGCACTTCCAGAGATCCGGTATCCACCTGCCCACTGTCGCCGCCATCGGCGTAAAGTACGGCAGCCACGCGGCTTCGGGTGGACAGGGGAAAAAGCGAGAAGCGCCGGTCCGCGGCCTCACCCACCACGCCGGCGATGGCTTGCGACAGTTCACCCACGGTCCGCATGGCCACCACCGTGTCCTTGCTTTCCACCGCGCTGGCAAATGCCGGGGCGGCGGCCAGAGCCACCTTGACCGTATCCGTCGTGGGCAAGTTGCGTACTGCCTTCAGCTCCAGATTCTGTTGGTTCACCACAAACAACGCCGCACGTTGGCAGTAGCCCTCAGTACAGTTGGTCAACTCCTGGCTCCATTGCAGCTCACTCTCAAAGTGACGTAAGCGGCGCACGGCCTGGTTCAACTTTTCGCCTACTTCCCGGCGAACCTTGGCGCGCAACTGATCCTCAATCCGGGCGCTGAGTTCACTCAGCCGGTCGTCCAGCACATGTTGGACCCGGGCGTGCCACCCCGTGCTCAGGAATTCCGTGAGCTGATCAATCTGCAACTGGGAAGCGGCCTGCAGCTGCTCACGCGCGGCGGCTTTGGCTTCGGAAAGGGCGTCTTCGAAAGGCTCTGCCATGGCTTATGCTCGATGTAACTCCCAAGTGTAACGTTTTGTTCAACGTTCTACCAGTCGAAGCCAATCCACTCCGCCGCGTCGGAGGCGGCCCGGGCCCGGAGTGACAAATGCAACCGTACGTCCCGGATATTACCCTCGGTTCGCGGATGCGGATCCAGGTGGGCGAAGCGAACCCGCGCGCCGATCTTGATCTGCCAGGTTCCGCTTGGGTCCATGTTGACCAATGCGGCAGGTTCGGCCATCCGGACCGGTTGGCTGGGATCTGTAATGGAAACGGCTGAGAGAAATACCGGAGGACGGTCCGGAGCTTGCGGCGGGAACACGATCACGGAGACTTGCTGCAAGCGCCACCATCCGGTTTGCCGGTCGTCGTTCACCGCATAAGAAGCGCCCAAGCCCCGCAGACGCACGCGCCGCAGCGTGGGCGGGAAGTAATTCGTCAGGTCGAAAGAGAGCAGGCCGTTACCGGAGGGATCCATCGCGCTGTGATATTGCCTCGGATCGTCAATCAAGTCCCGGATGTAGATGACATGCTCGAAATCCACCTCCGACAGGCGGCACTTTTCCACCTGGTCCGTGACAGCAGCCGCCCAGGCGGTCAACGCGTCGATCAGTGACGGCGCGTCGGGCGCTGGCAGAGGCGCCGCATCCAGACCGTAAACCAGTTGCAGTCCCTGCTGGACGGCGCGTGCCTTCAGATAAGCCTCCTGCAGGCCGGGCGCCAGCCTGTGGTCCAGCAACCGGGTCATTCGCTCTGCAAAATTCAACGCTCCGCCGGGGCTCACATGGCGTGCGATCAGGCTCTCCCGGTAGGCTTGCAGCACGGCATCTTCGGAATTCGGAAGTCCCAGCAGAAAACACCACCAATCAAAACGCCAGGCTGGCCGCTGCAGGCGCGCAAGTTGATACTCAATGGCATGCAGCACCGCGGCGGCCTCCAACTGCGCGGCCTCATTTTGATGGGCGCGGCAGAGCTTCAAAATCGCCGTCAGACTTTCCAGTATTTGATCTATATTGCGGGGATCATAAGGCACCGGGCCGTTCGTCACCGCCGCCGTCAGCGCTAGCCGGACTCGCTGCTCAAACGGCACCGCGAAGGGCGCCAGCCATGGATAGCTCGCGCCATCCACGAATGCATTCAGACGTGTTCCGGTGGCAAGCGCCCGGGTGATTTCGTTCAGTGTGCCCATTGTGGTTTTGGAACTCCCTTTGGATTCCGCCACGAACTGACCCACCGTTTGGACGTTCACAGGGTCGTGGCTCATTCCGGTTCCAGTTTGAAACGCGGGCGAGGGATCCCTATCGACCAGGGAAGCCAACTGATTGAAAGCAGACGAAAAATTCTTTTCCGGGAACCGTGACTGGGGTCTCGCGCGCTGGCGAAATATGGCGGTGGGGGTGAGATTCGAACTCACGGTTGCCTTTCGACAACGGAGGTTTTCAAGACCACTGCCTTAAACCGCTCGGCCACCCCACCGCAAGGCTTCTTTCATACTATTCCATTTCTTTTCTCTTTCAGAGATCTTGCGGCGATTTGTTGCCGACATGTAGCCAGTTCTTCCGCCCCAACGTGACCTGCCGCATCGAGTTCCCCGCAAGATTATTGGACAACTCCACTTCCGCATAGTCGACACAGGGCCGCACTATGACCCACTGGTTCAACGTGTAACTTTACGGCCTTGCCGGGGCGCTCTTCGGCAATACCGTTTTGTGCAGCGACTGACACTGGCGGGCACCAGAACTCTGCGTCCCTGCTTGAGGATCCGGGTCAGTCAAGAAGTGATGGCCACTACTTCTTCGGTTTGCCTGGGATGTGTGAGCAGCCCAAGCGGACCGGAATCAACGAAAAGGAACTGGCTCACGGATAGAGGATTCGCGCACCGGTTGCGGCGCGGTTTTCGTTTATCGCTCTCTTGAACTCGTCGAGTTCCTTTTGGGCCATCCGCAACGTCTCCGCGTCGTCTGTGGAATCTTCACGGGCCCACGCTTCAAGAAGTGCGAGGGTCTCAGTATCAACTTCGCCGGCCGCACGGGGCATGAGCGTGGGTTCGGTTGTTGCCGCTTGCTGCTTCATGATTCTTCCACCCTTTCAAACCGCTCGGCCACCCCACCGCAAGGCCTTTTTCATATTATTCCATTTCTCTGCCCTTGACGGATTCCATA
Source organism: Bryobacterales bacterium (assembly GCA_038212805.1). Classification (GTDB taxonomy): domain Bacteria; phylum Acidobacteriota; class Terriglobia; order Bryobacterales; family Bryobacteraceae; genus JANXQZ01. The sequence goes on from JBBQUE010000055.1 coordinate 8,806, forward strand.
TTTCGATTAATATAGAATTATCGAATGGCGAAGAAATCGGAAGACCTCATCCGCTACGCCGGCATGTTCACCGCCATGGGCACGGAGCCCCGGCTGCGCATCATGCAACTCCTGCTCTCGACGCATCCGGAAGGTCTGGTGGTGGGCGAAATTCTGACCGAACTGGGATTCTCCGCCTCCACCCTTTCCCATCATTTGGAAAAGCTGAAGAACGAAAAGCTGGTGAGCGTGAACCGGGAAGGAACGTTTTTGCGGTACCGGGCGAATACCCAGGCCCTGCGGGAATTGCTGACGTTCCTCTACGCCGAATGCTGCACGCGCAACCAGGTAATTAAACCCGAGGAGATTTTATGGACCTGCGAGAAATACTGAAAGAGAAATACGGCCAGGCGGCGCTGCGAGTCACCACCGGCGGCAGTTCCTGCTGCGGGGCGTCGGCGGCTTTAGAAGGCTGTTGCGACCCTATCACCAGTAACCTTTATGACGCGGCGCAGACCAGCCAGTTGCCCGAAACGGCGGTCTTGGCGTCGCTGGGATGTGGCAATCCCACCGCGCGGGCGACGTTGAACGCCGGGGACGTGGTGCTGGATCTGGGGTCCGGCGGCGGCATCGACGTGCTGCTTTCGGCGAAGCGCGTTGGACCCACCGGCAAGGCTTACGGCTTGGACATGACGGACGAAATGCTGGCGCTGGCGAACGAGAATAAACGCAAGGCCGGCGTGGAAAACGTGGAGTTCCTCAAAGGCCACATCGAAGATATCCCGCTGCCCTCGGGCTCTGTCGACGTGATCATTTCGAACTGCGTCATCAATCTGTCGTCCAATAAGGACCGCGTTCTTCAGGAAGCTTTCCGTGTTCTGAAGCCGG
>JBBQUE010000056.1:0-9659 GCA_038212805.1 Bryobacterales bacterium
GCCATGGATGCGGGCCGGTGAATCACCACGCCAGCCTAGCGGGCGAGTAGGAAGAAGCGTCCGGCGGTTTCGTTCCAGGCGATGTGGGAAGCGTCTTGCACGGGTCCCAGAGCAGTGGGAACCGAAAAATCGCTTTCCGGATGCCCGGCGATCAGGGTTGCCAGTTCATCAAGGGAGCGCGCCAGGATCACTGTACCCACGGGCTGCGAGGATTCCAATCCGAACTCCGCCAACCGTTGCGCGAAGACCGGCGCAAGGCGGGCGAAATCGTTGAACTGGGGGACCGTGAGCGCAATGCCAAGATAGCGGAAGTCGAGCGGCAGCGGGGGCGGATCCGGCTTGGTGTTGAGAAAACAATAGCGGACGTGATGTAAGGGCAGCGTGGACGAAACGAACTCATCGTCCGGCGAGATCAGAATCAAATTGCGGGCACGCCCGAGGGCGGCGTAGCTTTTCAGAGCCTCGACGGAAGGCATGGGATGCTCGGGTTGATAGGGCAGCATGGCCAACTTCAGGCACGCCAGCACCGCCACCACCGCCGTCGTGGACCAGTTCCGCAACGCCCCGGCCGCCAGCAGGCAAAGGGCCGGGATTAGCAGAAGCAGGTACGACGTATTGCGATAGCCAAAGGCGATCAGCGCCAGGATCACCACCGCGAACCAGGCCAGTAGCAACCGGTTGCGCGTCCGGATTGCGAACGGTATTCCTGCCAGCGCCGCGACACACAAGACCGGATCCAGCAGCGCCAGGCGCTTCAAATAGTAAAACAGCTGGTTCTCTTGCGTACTCTGGGAGGGGGCGGCCAGCGCCCAGGTGAAGTGCTCCGTCAGAATGTATTCGGCCCAGAACCAGCGGGTATGGACTGCAAGCTGGTAGGCGTGCCACGGCGCGGCGATCAGTGCCCCAACACCGCACACCTGCGCGAATCGTCGCAAGCCAATCCGTCCGGTGCCCGCCAGCATCATCAGCGGCAGAAATCCGGCGACACCCTTCGTCATGATGGCCGCCCCCACCGCGCCCCCGAAGATCCAAAGCGAACGCCGCGTTGTCAACCCGGGATCCCGGTAGACGCAGTAGAGAGCGATGACAATCCACAGCAGCAGCAGCATATCCGTCAGGGTCAGCCGGGCGAGGGTGAAGAAGACCCGGTCAGTGATTAATAAAAGGGTTGCCGACGCCGCGGCCGCCAACGAGTGGGCCCGCCAGATCCAGGTGAACAGCAGCAGCGCCACACCCGCGCCGGCCAGCAACGATGGCAGCCGCAACGCCAACAGAGAAGGGCCAAATAGCCTCACCGAAATCCCGGCCACCCAGTACAACAGCGGCGGTTTATAAAACGCGTAGCGGCCCAGGAAGACCGGGGTAAGCCACCCGCCCGACTCCGCCATGTGCAGCGCGGTGCTGCTGTAAACGGCTTCGTCTTGCGCGGGGATGTGGGCGATGGGATCCACGTAAGCCTCCGCCAGCCCCACCCTCTGGATATGGAAACCCAGCAGAACCAGAGCGGCCGCGAAGACCGCGATCTTCAGGCGAATGGCCACACCCGCTCGATGGTCTTGCTCATGATCCAGCTCTTGTCCTCGGCGCTGAGGAACTTCATGTCGTCCCGCACCACGGTGACCGCCTGGGTGTAGTTTGCAACGCCGTCCACGATGGGCCAGTCGGTGGCCCACATCAGGCGCTGCGGCCCAAACGCATCGTAGAGCCGCTTCACCAGCTCCTGCGAATCCAGCCAGGGATAGGGCTGCTTTGAGAGCGACCAGGTATGCGAGATCTTCACGAACAACTTCGGATGGCGTTTCAGCTGGATCAGTTTCTGAAGTTCTTCGGGATGATCCACGGGACAATCGGCCATATGATCGATCACGACCGTGAGGTCCGGATATTGATCTATCAGTTTGCCCACGTCTGGCATGCGGCTGATGGGCGCAAGCACGGTCATCGGTACGCCTAGTTTGGAACAGCGCGCCCACAGCGGCGGCATCAGAGGTCCACGAATCCAATCGCCGTTAGCGTCCGCGCCGGGGCTCAGGCGTACGCCGCGGAAGTGCTGGTCCTCAGTCAGGCGGGAGAGGTGATCGGCGTTTCCAGGATCCAGTGGATCCACGCGTGCCACGCCCTGGAAATATTGCGGATACTGCTTCAGCACACCCGCCAGGTAACGGTTGTCATAACGGTAGTGGATCACCTGAACGATCACCGTCTTCTCCACGCCGTGCTGCTGCATCAGGCCGATCAGCGTTTCAGGTGTGGCATCGCGCGCGGGAACTCTGGCGCCCTCGGCGAAAGGGAATTCAGTGTCGTGCTTCCACACGTGCACGTGCGGATCGATGATGCGGAATTTGGGGATGGTTGCGGCCATGGCTATCTGGAACACTTCCCGGCGAGTGAGATCGAAGCCCATGATTTCACGTGTAAACGGGCTCAAGCGTGTTGACGACGTATGCCCCGCTGCGCGCATAACTGGCGCGCGGGCCGTTGCGGGCGATGTCCAGATCCACGCAGATCCAGCCCTGGTACGACATGCCATTCAATACGCGATGGCAGCCGGGAAAATCGATTTCGCCGTCGCCCAGGTCGAAGATGTTGGGCCTGAAATCCTGCGTCAGCCCGGCGCGCTTGGCGTCCTTGTAATCCAGGAACATCACCCGGTTTTTGTGCTTCTTCACTACCGAGACCACATCGCCCCCGGCCAGGTGAACGTGGGCGGTATCGGGCGCAAGGTAGAACAGCTTGGGATCGGTCGCGGCCATGCAGCGGTCGATCTCTTCCGAATCCTGCACCATCTGGCCCAGGTGCGGATGCAGGCCAGCCTTGAAGCCCATTTCGCCCGCGGTCTCACCCAGTTGGTTATAAAACTTGCACATGGTCGCGAAGGCATCCGGGCCTGGGCCCCGCTTCGGCGAAAAGACCACCAGGTGTTTGGCCCCAAACTGCTTAAGAAACGTCATGGCATCTTTCGCGCTGGCCAGGGCTTTTTCCTGCTGCGCGGGGTCGTGAACGGGGGCGTTATAGGAAATGGTGATAACGTGCAAACCGCGCTTTGTCAGCTCTTTTTCCAGCTGCGAAGCCGTGATGTCGTAGGTTTTCAAAATCCCGGGGAACTGGGTAAGGCGAATCCCGATGAACCCGGTGTCGCGCATAACATCCAGCACGTCGGTAAAGGGAACGCGCGGAAAGTAATTCCACAGGTTGGCTCCCAGCGCCCAGCGTACGTTCTTGTTGGCCGGGATGCGGCCGGCGGCGCGGGCGGCGCTGGCCGCCAAAAGCGCCAGAAACTCTCTGCGGGGCAGCATGGCCATCTCCTCTAACGGACGTACAAGCGCACTTCAACGCGGCGATTCTTCGCCAGGCTGGCGGGGGCGCTCTGCCAATCCACTGGCTTGCCGGAACCAAGGCCAGCGGTATAAATCCGGTAGACGGGAATCTCATGCTGGCTCACCAGGTACGCTACTACATTTTGCGCACGCCGTTGGCTAAGCGTTAAGTTGCGATCCGAATTCCCGGTGCTATCGGTGTAACCTTCCACGGTCAGCAGGTGACCCTTTTGTACCAGCGCCTGGGCGGCGAAGGCGTCGATGGCTTGTTTGGATGCCGCGGACAGCCAGGCGCTCCCGGAGGCAAACTGTACTAAGACCGGTTCGCCGGCGGGGCGGTAATCGTCAAAGCTGAAGCGTGGTTCAGGGCGGGGAACAGTGGCGGTAACCGGGGAAGGCGTGGCACGGCCGGGGGCTGCCGAACCCGCCATCATGCCGGACAGATTCAATGTCAGTGCGCCTTGTTTCTTCACCGCCTGCGATAGTTCCAGCAATCCAGCGTTCATGGTCGTGGAGCTTTCGGCCAGTCGCGCTATCTGCGAATTCTGCGCTTTGTCTTCCACCGCCGCGCGATCCACCTGATTCTGTAGCGGAGCCACCTGTTGCCGGACATACTTTCTGGTGGCGCAACCGGTACCGCCGCCCAAGCCCAAAGCGACGGCAAGCAGGAAGACTGCGGCCTTGCACGGTGATGTCATCTCCCCGAACTCTCCTTGAAAATTACGATAACATCACGGTGCAAGTTAGTTTGGGACCACTTGCTGACGCGCATGGCTCGGAAGCGCCCCTGAAAACACAGGCCTCATTCCGAGCCCTGACCGTAAGGGAGCCCGTGGTGTTCTCTCCATGATCCCGCGCGATGCGCCGGGCCGGGCTGCTGAGCCGCGCGCGTGAGCAAGCGTCCTTTTTTGACTTTCACCACGGTGCAAGTTAGCGCCTGCGCGGCCTACTGTTCAGAGTAGTTCCAGGTAAGTCCACCATCCACGAAGAAAGTGGCCCCAGTGACATAGTCCGCGTCTTCGGTAGCCAGGAACAGTGCGATGCCGGAAACGTCCTTGGGCTTTCCAAGGCGGCCCAGCGGAATGTTTTCGAGCAACGCCGCCAGCTTATGCGGATCATTGAGCAGCGCGGTGTTGATGGGAGTTTCAATGGCCCCCGGAGCGATATTATTCACCGTAATGTTATGCGGCGCGAGTTCGATGGCCAAATTCCGCATCATCATTTTCATGCCGCCCTTACTGGCGCAATAGGCAGTGAAGTTGGGAAACGGGAGGTCTTCGTGAACCGAGCTGATGTTGATGATACGCCCCGGAACCTTCAGGTCCACCATGGCGCGGGCGGCTGCCTGGGTGGCGAAGAAAGCCCCCTTCAGGTTGATGTCCATCACGAAGTCGTAATCCTGCTCGGTGACGTCCAGAAATCCCGCGTGCTTCTCCACTCCGGCGTTATTCACCAGGATGTCCACCTTGCCGAACTGCTTCACGGCTTCCGCGATCATGGCTTGCACTTCGGCCGGCTTCGAAACATCCGCTTGAAAAGCGATGGCTTCGCCTCCTGCCTTTTTGATTTCATCCACCACGCCATGGGCCTTGTCGAGCTGGCCAGGCATTGGATAGTTAATCAGGACGCGCGCGCCTTCCCCGGCAAACCGGACAGCGATGGCCTCTCCGATTCCCTGGCTACTGCCGGTAACAACTGCTACTTTTCCTTGAAGTCTCATCCAACCATTCTCTCCCCATGCTTGAGCGCGCACCGGAAAATGAAGCCATGCCGGGAAATCCGATCTGGTTTAATCGAAGGGGTGACCGTCCCTCACGCTTCCGTCGCGTTTGCTTCCGCTTTCCTGGCAGGCGCAATCAACTCCGTTGCCGGTGGCGGCACGCTGATTACATTCCCTGCGCTGGTGTTCCTGGGGTTGCCGCCGGTGATCGCCAATGCCACCAATACGGTGGCGATCTGGCCCGGTTCGTTGGGCGGAATGTGGGGCTACCGCAAGGAGCTGAAGGATACTGAGCCCAGAATGTGGGCGCTGACTCTGCCCAGCTTGGTGGGCGGAATCGTGGGCGCGCTGCTGCTTCGGTTCACCCCTCCCAACGTATTTGAGCGGCTGGTTCCCATCTTGATCCTGTTTGCGACCGTGCTGTTCATGGCACAGGATCCGGTGCAGCGGATGTTGAAACGCATGGGCGGAAAAGACAGCCATACGACCATGAGCTGGCTGGTGGGCGCAGTGATTTTTCAGCTTTTTGTCGCCGTCTATGGCGGATACTTCGGGGCCGGGATCGGTATCCTGATGCTGGCCGTCCTGGGCATTCTGGGGCTCACCGATATCCATCAAATGAATGGGCTCAAGAATTTCTTTGCCTTGTGCATCAACGGGGTAGCCGCCCTCTATTTCATTTGGGCCCACATGGTGAGTTGGCCGGATGCTTTGCTGATGGCGGTAGGTGCGGTGGCGGGAGGTTATGGAAGCGCCGGAATTGCCCGCCGTATCGGCCGGGACGTGGTTCGCCGGATCGTGATCTTGATCGGATTCGGGATGGGCCTGTCGCTGCTGGTCAAACAGCTTTAGCAGCCGTGGTGTAAGTCGCTTCGTGACGGCCGGTGCTCTGTAACATATTGATTCTCTCCATGAACTTCCCCGCGCGAAGCGCCGGGCCGAGCTGCTGAGCCGCGCGCGTGAGCAAGCGTCCTTTGCGACTTTCACCACGGGCTGTTCGTCCGGGTGGCGGGCGTTCCAAGCCCACGCCTTCCGGTAGTATGCCTGCCACGAAGCCGGTCAGGTACGGAAAGAACCGGGGCTCGTCCGGGTTCGTGCCGATCAGCGTTGGTCCGCTGCTTTCGCCGGATGCCAAACCTGGCTTGCGCGTGTTCCTTAGCTGTTTCCGCGGCTACGATGAAAGTTCCGGCATTGACCTGGCGGTAGATTTCAGGCTGTCCAGGCTTACCAGATCGATTTCAACGTCCAGCCCTCGGCGGTCACGGCCCCCGGCTTTCCGCCGATGGAGTAAAACTCAACGCGGTTGCCATCGGGCGCGGGGAACACCAGATTGGTCAAGGTGATCTGCCCATCGCCCACAAACACCTCTACCGAACTCCGGTCAATCACCAGATGCAGCCGCAGCGTCTTTCCGGCCTGGAACGGAGCGCTCACCCGCGCCGGAAACTTCGGGCTGAAGCCCACGTTCCCTGAGTGTGTCCGGTCCACGAAAATCGTTCCCGCCCGAACGTCGTAGCCCACGGTGGTGAACGTCTTGCCATCCGACATGATTTTCCAGCCGGCCTCCGTGGCCTGCCCCAGATCAATCGTGGAACGCAACTCCAACACACCCGCCCGCACGGTCTTCAAATCTGCCGATGACAGGTGCTTATCCCGCAATTCACGCAACGCTTCCACAGGTTGCTGCACCAGCCGGATGCCCTCCGGGTACGTCTTCAACGACAACGCGCGCGGCACCGTCATCTGCCCGCGCCACGGTTTCGTGGGAACCACGTTGGCGTACTCCCAATTGTTCATCCACCCGATCATGGTCGGCTGCCGTCCCGCGGGCAGGTTATTGAACGTCAGCGCGCAGTAGCAATCCTTGCCGTAATCGGTCCACAACTGCAGCGCCGCCGGATTATCGTTCTTAAACCGCGTGCCATCAAAGCGCCCCACGAAATACTGTTCGCCCGATCCGCCCTGCAGCCCCCCGGGATTCAGGCCGATCTTCAACACCCACCGGGTCTCGCCCGCCTTGCCATCCACCGGAAGTTCGAAAAGCTCGGGGCACTCCCACTGCCCGCCCACCGCGCCTTCCGGACCAAACTCACCCATCTGCGACCACTTCTTCAGATCCGCCGATCCGTAGAAACGGGCCTTGTGATCGTCCGGCAGCGAGACCACCATGATCCACCGCTTACTAGCCGTGGACCAGAAAACCTTGGGGTCGCGGAAATCCGCCATGTGCAAATCCAGCACGGGGTTGCCGGAGTATTTGGTCCACTGCATCCCCCCGTCGTTGCTATACGCCAGGTTTTGCGTCTGCAGCGCGGGCTTGCTGTCACTCTTCATGGTGTGGCCGGTATAAATCGCCACCAGGCAAGGCTTGTGTTGCAGGCAAAAGCCACTGGTGTTGTTCGCATCCACCACCGTGCTGCCGGTAAAAATCATCACGCCGTTCGCTTCCGGCAGCGCCACTTTCTGTTCCTTCCAATGGACCAGATCCCGGCTGGTGGCGTGCCCCCAGCTCATATGTCCCCATTGGTCGCCAAACGGATTGAACTGGAAGAACAAGTGATAGGTGCCGTCCATGTACACCAGTCCGTTGGGATCGTTGGTCCAGTTCACCTTGGGCGAGAAGTGAACCTGGGGCCGGTATGGCTCCTGATATGCGGGCGTTTGAGCAAGCGCGAAGCAGCAGGAAAGGAGCCCAGGCACGAAGCGGCGAATCATGTTACTCAAGCTATCATCAATTACCAACGGCATCGGCAGGCCAAAGAAGCTGTGTCAATCCCCAAGCCGAAAACTTTTACGTCGCATCCGATCGACTAGCATTGAAGAATGACAGGAGAAATCACTCTATGAAATTGGCGAAAGCGGCCTTGCTGCTCACCTTGGCGTCAGCGGCGGCTTCGGCCCAGGTCAACGTGGGCGCACAGAAACCCGAAGCTACCCTACCCTTTCAGATGACCACGGTGGCCAACTTCGAACTGCCCTGGCGGATCGCCTTCCTGCCGGATGGTCGCATGTTGGTGACTGAAAAGATCGGGCCCATTTGGCTGGTGTCCGCCCAGGGAGACAAAATCGGAGCCCTGGCCGGTACGCCCCCCGTCTATTGGCAAGGCCAGAACGGTATGCTGGGCGTATTCGTCTCCCCCAAGTACGCCACCGACCAGAGTATCTATCTCACCTACATCGAACCGGGTGACTATGGCGGGGGCCAGGTATTGGCTCGCGGCAAGTTGAACACCGGCCGTTCGCCTCGACTGGAAAACTTCACCGTGCTGTGGCGTCAGATGCCCAGAGGCAAGGGCGGCCAGGCAGGCGGGCAGATCGCTTTCTCCCCCGACGGCCAGTATCTGTTCATGTCCGTTGGCGACCGCCAGCGCATGACCCCGGCCCAGGATCCGGATCAGCCCGTGGGCAAAATCCTGCGCCTGACGCTGGACGGCAAACCAGCCCCGGGTAATCCCAACTTCGGCAAAACCGGCGCTGCCACCGTTTCCCTGATCGATCCGCCGTCTGACACCGAAGCTGCCAAGACCGCCAAGACGGTAAGCACCTATACCTTTCCCGGCCCCAACCTGACGCCAGCGGAAACCTGGGCAAGTGGCTTCCGAGCACCCTACGGCCTGGCGTTTTCTGCCACTGGCGAATTATGGGAGGTGGAACATGGCCCGCGCGGCGGCGACGAGTTGAATCTGATCGAGAAGAGTAAGAATTACGGCTGGCCGCTGGTCTCCTATGGCATGAACTATAACGAGGTGCTCATTCCCAACCCCGACACGCGTCTCGACTTGGCGAAGCCAGTGATCTATTGGACGCCGGTCATCGCCCCGGGCAACCTGATGTTCTATCACGGCGCCAAGACCTTCCCGCAATGGGATGGCAACGGCTTCGTCAGCGGCCTGGCAACCATGTCGCTGAATCGGATCGTCTTCGACGGGAAAGGCGGCGCCAAGTCCGCCGAACGCTGGGAAGTCGGCAAGCGCATCCGCGATGTGGAAGAAAGCCCCGATGGTTCGCTCTGGATGCTGGAAGATGCCAATCCCGGCGCCCTGATCCATATAACACCCAAGTAACACCCAAGTGATCAACGCGAAATAGCAAGCGGAAACGCCCGCGGCACCTGAGGGAATCAGTGGTGTGGGGCAGGCGTTTCCGCCTGTCGGGCCTTTCGCCACGGGCTGTTAGGCGATCGAGACGCGAGAGGGCCGGAGTCATCCGGCCCGGTAAATCCACTCAGTTTCCGGGCCGCGCACGTCAGTAAGCGCTCCGCCGGTTACAATAACTACGTCAAGTGACCGCTGTTGGGTCTAAAACCGGCTCAAGTTTCTCAATCCGCACCTGCGCAATCCGATTGCGGTCCATCCCCAACACAGTAAACCGCCGAGCCCCATATTCCACCTGTTCCCCTTCGCGCGGAATATACCGCAGTTGATACAGCAGAAATCCCGCCAGCGTCTCAAACCCGGCGTCTCCCGGCAGTTGAATCCCATACTGCGAATCCAGATCGCGAATGCTCGTGCTGCCATCCAAATCCACTATGGCGGCTGCAATCACCGGCGCAGGCCGCTTGGCATCGTGCTCATCTCCAATCTCGCCGAAGATTTGCTCCAGAATATCCTCCAGCGTCACCA
>JBBQUE010000057.1:0-9604 GCA_038212805.1 Bryobacterales bacterium
CGCCAGGCTCACGTTGTTGATGGCCAGAATCTCATCGCCCGGCGACAATCCGGATTTCGCCGAAGGCGTGCCCGGCAGCGCCTGCAGCACAATCACGCGCCCCGGCAGAACCGAGACCACGCTGCCAAAACCTTTGCTTTGCGACCGCTCCATTTCCTGCAATTGCTGGAACTGGCCCGGATCGAAAAATACCGAATGCGGGTCTAACCTCCGTAGCATGCCCGGAATTGCGCCTTGATACAGGGCCTGTTCGGAGTTCACCGGGTCGGCCGCCTCCCGTTGAACCGTAATGAATACGCGGACCAGTTTCGTCAGCGCATCCTCGACATCTTTGGTGCTGGGGGTATCGGGCGCCGCCGCGAAAAGCAATAGCAGTGGGAGAATCATTCGCGGGTATAGCGCAAGCTCTTGCGGGTTTCATGGCGTTGCAGCGCCAGTTCAATCAGCCGGTCGATCAGCTTCCCCATGGGGAGACCGGAATGCTCCCACATCTTGGGGTACATGCTGATCGACGTGAATCCGGGAATGGTATTGATCTCATTGATGAACATGCGGCCGGTGGCGTTTTCCATCAGGAAATCCACGCGCGCCATGCCTTCGCACTCCACCGCCTGATAGCAGGCTACGGCCAGCCGCTGCATCTCCGCGGTCTGCTCCGGCGTCAGGTTCGCGGGAAGCTCAATCCTCGCCTGGTCCAACAGGTACTTGTCTTCGTAATCATAGAACTCGCGCGAAGGGAAAATCTCGCAGGGTGACGATGCCACCGGATCTTCGTTCCCCAGAACCGCGCATTCAAACTCCCGCCCGATAATGCCACGCTCCACAATCACCTTGCGGTCGTACTTGGCGGCCAACTCCACCGCCGCCCGCAGTTCCGCCGCGTTACGAACCTTCGAAATCCCTACCGATGAACCTAGATTCGCCGGCTTCACGAACACCGGAAATGGCAAAGCCGCGCACGCCGATTCCAGCCCGTCTAATTCATGGGATCGCAGCACCACGTAATCGGCCACCGGCAGCCCGCGCTCATGCGCCATCCGCTTCATCACTTCCTTATCCATCGATACGGAAGAAGCCAGCACACCCGCGCCCACATACGGCAACTCCGCCAGTTCCAGCAGCCCCTGCACCGTGCCGTCTTCCCCGAACGTGCCATGCAGCACCGGGAACACCACGTCGATCTCCGGATTTCCATGCGGCTCCGGGACAATCGGCCTGGGGCGCCATTTCCCTTCCTTCGAAATCATGTAGTGCAGGATCTTGTACTTCTCCGGATCCATCGCCTCCATGATCGATTTGGCTGAGCGCAGCGAAATCTCATGCTCGCCGCTGCGCCCGCCATATACTAACGCTACCCGCAGCTTCATAAAATCCTTTGGCCCATGGCCGACATCACCAATTCCACGGCCAGGTCGCCCGTCCGGTTCGCTTCATCAATCACCGGGTTTACTTCCACCACCTCCATGGACGTCACCATGCCGCTGTCGCACAGTAGTTCCATGGCCAGATGGGCTTCGCGATACGTCAGCCCGCCCTTCACCGGAGTTCCCACGCCAGGTGCCTCGCGCGGGTCCACCGAATCCATGTCGAAGGAGACGTGAAAGCCGGCTGTCCCGTTGCCCGCCACGCGGATCGCCTCTTCCATTACGTTGCGCAGTCCGCGCTCATCCACATCCCGCATGGTGAAGGCCCGCACCCCGGAGCTCTGTACATGCCGCCGCTCCATCTCGTCCACGGAACGGATGCCGATCAGCACCACGTTCGCCGGGTCCACCTTCGGCGCGAATCCGCCAATATGCGTCAATTCCACTGGACCCATGCCCACGCAGCACGCCAGCGCCATTCCATGGACGTTACCCGACGGGCTGCTCTCCGGCGTGTTCATATCGGCGTGGGCGTCAATCCAGAGCAGGCCCAGCTTCTGATCCTTCTTTCGAAAATGCGCCGCCACTCCCGCAACCGTCCCCGCCGCAATCGAATGATCGCCGCCCAGCACCACCGGCACCCGGGCCCGGTCCATCGCGTCTTCCACTAACGAAGCCAACCGCGTACAAGTGTCGGTGATCTGTGGCAGATAGCGCGCGTTGCGGGGCCCCGGGGATTCCGCCTCCTGTTGCGAAACCGGCACGTTCCCCAAGTCCTCCACTACGTAACCCAGAGACGCCAAACGCGCATTCAGATTCGCTACCCGCACGGCCGAGGGGCCCATATCCACGCCTCTTCGCCCGGCGCCCAGATCCACAGGCGCGCCAATCACCGCGATATGCGATCGGTTCAAGGGCGCGTCCTGTTTAGCATCCGCGGGAACGCAATCGTCTCCCGAATGTGGTCCAGTCCGCACATCCACGATACAAACCGCTCCACGCCCATGCCAAATCCGGCGTGCGGCACGGAACCGAATTTGCGCAGGTCCACATACCAGTCGAAGGCTTCCTTGGGCAGGTTATGCTCCGCCAGGCGCTTCAACAACAGATCCAGATCGTGGATGCGCTGGCCGCCCCCAATAATCTCGCCGTATCCATCGGGCGCAATGAAATCCACGCCCAGCACTACTTCCGGACGTTCCGGCGCGGGCTGGAAGTAGAACGCCTTCACATCCGCCGGGTACCGGTCAATCATCACCGGCCGGTCGTACGTCTGCGCGATCAGCGTTTCGTCCGTGCCACCCAGGTCGCCGCCCCACTGGATTTCGCTGCCCAAACCCTGCAACACCTTCACCGCTTCGTCGTAACTGATGCGCGGGAACGGAGCCTTCACCGCTTCCAGTTTCGAAACATCGCGCTCCAGATCGTGCAACTCCGCCCGGCGGTTTTCCAGCACCCGCTTCACCACGAAGCAGACCAGTTCCTCGCCCACCTGCTTCACTTCGTCCAACGTGGCGAACGCCATTTCCGGCTCCACCATCCAGAACTCAGTCCGGTGCCGCCGGGTCTTCGATTTCTCCGCGCGAAACACAGGGCCAAAGCAGTAGACCTTGCCGAAAGCCATGGCGTCCGCTTCGTTATAAAGCTGGCCGGATTGCGTCAGGAACGCTTTCTCGTCATCGAAGTAATCCACTTCGAACAAGGTCGACGTGCCTTCACAGGCGGCGGGCGTGAAGATCGGCGTATCCACCAGCGTGAACCCGTTTGAATCGAAGTAATCGCGAATGCCCTTCACAATTTCATGGCGCACCCGTATGATGGCGTGCTGCCGCTTGCTGCGCAGCCACAGGTGCCGGTGGTCCATCAGGAACTCAACCCCGTGTTCCTTCGGCGTAATCGGATAGGGATCCGATTCTGGAACCCGCTGCAGCACCTCCACCGTCTCCACGTCCATCTCGAACCCGCCCGGCGCGCGCTGTTCCGCCCGAATCTTGCCCGTCAGCATCAGTGACGATTCCTGGGTCAGATTCTTCAGCGTTTCAAACACATCTTCCGGCAGGCTGGCCTTCACCGCCACGCACTGCATAATGCCGGTGCCATCGCGCATCAACGGGAACACGATCTTCCCCGATTTGCGAATGTTATACAGCCAACCGGCTATCTGAACGGTCTCGCCGGCATGTTTCCCGGCGCTCTCAATCGCGATTCGAGGATACGGCATTGAATGACTCCAGTTTCTCGAAGATTCGCACGGCGGTTGTAAAAGGATCGGCCACGGCGGGAACTTCCTTCAACTCCAACACCAGCGGGTATTGATCCGGACGCGACTGCAGCAACCCCATGGTCTGCGGCCAGTCGATAGTGCCTTCGGTGGTATGAAAGGGGAACAAATGGCTGTCGGACTTCCCGTTATTGTCGTGAAGGTGCGTGGACCGGATCTTGTCCTTCATCGTCTCGAACGCGGCCTCCACGCCTTCGTTCATGTTGGCGTGCCCCACATCGAAGCAGAAGTTCAAGCGCAGGTGGGTGGAATTGAGGAACATCACCAGCCGCTCCGCGCTCGACATGCCGTTCGCAATATTCTCGATCAAAACCTGCACGCCCCGCTGATGCGCGAACAGCGATAGCTCTTCGAGCGAGTTGAAGGCCGCATCCAGTTTGCGCTCGTCATACTCCTCGCCCAGCACGCCCACATGCTGAATCAGATACCGGAACGGAATGGTCTCCGCCACCTCCAGCGCCCGTTTGATCTCATCCACCACTGCAATCCGCTTGGCCTTGATGGTCTCCGTGATGTTGATCACGGAAGTTGGCCCCGTCCGCCCCCACACGTCATCGTTGTACATCGGCCCATGCAGCGAATTCAGCGTCATGGTGGAATCGCGGAACCAGTGGCCCAACTCCGCCACCTGCCCCGGATTGCGGTAATCGAAATGTTGCCGGGCGCAGAAGATCTCCACCGCGCTGATCCCCGCGTGGCTGATCTTATCCAGCCATACCGTGCTGAACCGGTGGTTCACAAACAGATGCGTCGATAAAACGTGATTCATGAATTAAAACCCGGCGGCCTTTCCCACTCCGCGTCCGTCGGAACCGCCCTGCAGCCAGCCCTTATCGTTCACTATGGCTTCCACGCGGGCGATTACCACCGCCGTACGTTCGGAACTCTCCACCTCATGCCCCATGGCTTTCAGTATTGCGATGGTATCGGGTGAGATGCCTTTCTCCAGGAACAGCCGGTCCGGCTGCCACTGATGATGGAAGCGCGGCCAATCCACGGCGTCCTGCACGTTCATGTGGAAATCCACCACGTTGAGAATCACCTGCAGTACGCCATTCGGTATGCGCGAACCGCCCGGCGCGCCTAGCAAAAGATATGGCTTCCCATCTTTAATCAGCATGGTCGGCACCATGGAAGAAAGCGGACGCTTGCCCGGCTGAATCGCGTTGGCCTCGCCCTGCACCAGTCCGAACATATTTGGCTCACCCGGCTTGGCCGCGAAGTCGTCCATCTCATTGTTCAGCAGGAAGCCCAGGCCAGGGGCCGTCACGCCGCTTCCGTACCCGCCGTTTAACGTATACGTAACCGCCACCGCGTTGCCGTCTTTGTCCACCACGTTATAGTGCGTGGTTTCGCTGGATTCGTAAGCCGTCAACTTGCCTGCCTTGATCACCGAACTCGGCGTGGCGTGCTCGCGGTCAATGCTGGCGCGGCGCATGGCTATGTAGCGCGGATCCAGCATCTTCTTCATCGGAACCTCAAAGAAATCCGGATCCCCGAAGTATTCGCTGCGGTCCGCGTAGAAGCGCCGCATCACTTCGCTTACATAATGAATCTCCGCGGCAGAGCCCGCTCCGCCCTTCTCATAGCCCGAACCCTCCAGCATTCCCAGCATTTGCAGGATGCCAATGCCTCCCGAACTCGGGGGCGGGGAAGTCAGCACTTCGAACTCGTGATACTTACCCGTAAGCGGCTTGCGTTCCACCGCCCGGTAGCCTTTCATGTCTTCCACCGTGATGGTCCCGCCGTTGGCCTGCATGGCCGCCGCCAGTTTCTTCGCGGTTTCACCTTCGTAAAAATCAGCCGCCCCGCGCTTCTTGATGCGCTTCAATGTCGCGGCCAGTTGCGGTTGTTTGAAAGTCTCGCCCGGTTGATACAACGTCCCATCTTTCAGGAAAATGCGCTTCGAATCGGCAAAGCGTTCCAGCAGCTTGGTAGCGTTTTTCAGGGATTCCGAGAGCGAATAGGATACTGTGAAGCCCTTCGCCGCCAGCCCGATGGCCGGATCCAACACCGCTCCCCACGCCTTCTTGCCGAATTTCTTGTGCGCCATCTCAAACCCGCGCACCGAGCCTGGAATTCCCGACGCCCGCCAACCCACCAGGCTGTCGCGCGTCACCTTGCCGTCCGGCCCCAGATACATATCGCGAGTCGCCGATTTCGGAGCCATCTCGCGGAAGTCAATAAAGGATGTGGTTCCATTCGCCATGCGAATGAGCATAAATCCGCCGCCGCCCAGATTGCCCGCGAACGGGTGAGTAACGGCCAGCGCGAATCCCGTGGCCACCGCCGCATCCACGGCGTTGCCTCCGGCTTTCAGCACCGCCAACCCCGCGTCCGCCGCCAGCGGTTCTTGCGCCACCACCATGGCGGATCGCGCCCGCACCGGTTCCCTCGCCGGTAATACAGGGAGAAGAACGAAATGAAGAAGAAGGAGAGCCGGCCCAAAGCCGCGGGAGCGCATAAGCTTCAATTTTAGAACGATTCGTTCCCGCGCTCCCGGAACGTTACGCCGGATTGCCCAAAACCCGATTCCCAAGGCACGATAATCGTCCCTCGATCTAGCTTCCAGGTAACCTATCCGGCGTCAAGCGCACGGTGAAATACGAACCCGTGAATTAGCGCATAATTATGAAATGCGCACGTGCATCGTCTTCCTGTTCGCCCTCACCCTGAGCGCCGATTCGAAGGACGACGCCTTCATCGGCGCGCGCCGCAACTACTGGGCCTTCCGCGCGCCCGTTCGTCCCGCGGTGCCGCTGCTCCAAGACCCCTGGGTTGCCAACCCGATCGACGCGTTTCTCCTGGACGCCCTGCGCCAGAAGGGCCTCACGCCCTCACCGCCGCTCGACCGGCCCCGCCTGCTCCGCCGCGTTACGCTCGACCTCACCGGCCTGCCGCCCACGCCCCCCGAACTGCGCGCCTTCCTTCAGGATCGCAGCCCGGACGCCTACACAAAGGTGGTCGACCGTCTGCTCGCCTCGCCCCATTACGGTGAGCGCTGGGCGCTCCGCTGGCTGGACGTGGTCCGCTACGCCGATACCAACGGCTACGAAATCGATGCCGAGCGTACCCACGCCTGGCGCTACCGCGATTACGTCGTCAACGCCTTCAACACCGCCAAGCCTTATGACCGGTTTGTCCGCGAGCAGATCGCCGGCGACGAACTCTACCCCGGCGACCCCAACGCCCTGATCGCCACCGGCTTTCATCGCGCCGGACCCATCCACCTGGTCGCCGGCAATCAGGATGAAGAGATGAACCGGCAGGAGGTCCTCACCGAAATGGCGGGCGGAATCGCGTCCGTTTACCTTGGCCTAACCGTGGGCTGCGCGCGCTGCCATAACCACAAGTTCGATCCCATTCTGCAAGCTGATTATTACCGGCTCCAGGCCGTCTTCGCCTCCACCGAAGGCAAGGATATCGATATCGCCCAGCCCGGTGAAAAGGCTGCCTACGAAGCCGCGAATGCCGCGTACGAAGCCCGGCTCAAGCCTGTGAAAGATCAGATCGCCGCCATCGAAAAGCCCTACCGCGATGCCTTGATGGCCGCGAAGAAACAGACTCTGGAACCGCGCCTGCGCCAAGCTCTGGATATGCCCGAAGAGCAACGCACTTCTGAGCAAAAGATCCTCGCCAAGGACGCCAAATCCCAGATCACGCCCACCTGGGACGAGGTTCTGGCCCAAGTGGCCCCTGCCGATAAAGCCCGCCGTACCGGGCTCCGCAAGCAGCTTCATCAGATCGAATACACTCAGCCCGCCCCGGTGCCCACCGCCTATGCCGTCGCCGGAACGTCCCAAGCTCCGCCCACCTACATCTTGAAGGTAGGCGATTACCGCAACAAACTCGGTGAGGTCCAACCCGGCGTTCTGACCGTGCTGAAAGACGGCGCGGAGATCCCTACCGCACCCGCCGGCCGACGTGCCGCACTGGCCACCTGGCTCACCTCCCCCAACCATCCGCTCACCTCGCGCGTGATGGTCAACCGCATCTGGCAATTCCGCATGGGCACCGGACTGGTGGGCACGCCCAATGATTTTGGCCTGCTTGGGGAGCGCCCCACGAATCCGAAGCTGCTCGATTGGCTGGCCACCGAGTTCGCGGCCCAAGGTTTCAATAGCAAAGCGATGGACCGCCTGATCGTCCTCTCCAGCGCCTACCGGCAGGCCACCGGCGATATCCCGGCCAACTCAAAGATCGACCCCGCCAATAAGCTCTACTGGCGCATGAATCGCAAACGGCTGGAAGGCGAAACCATCCGCGATAACATCCTCGCCGTCTCAGGCGATTTCAATCCAAAAATGGGTGGTCCCCCCGTGCGCGTGCCCATCGAAAAGGAGATCTATGACCTGATCTTCAGCGAGGACGAACCCGATAATCTCTGGCCCATCGCGCAAGACCCCACGGAGCACGCCCGCCGCAGCTTATATCTGCTGAACAAGCGCACCGTGCGCCTGCCCCTGTTCGCGAACTTCGACCAGCCCGACACCATGACTTCCTGCCCCGTCCGCTCCACCAGCACCCACGCGCTGCAGGCCCTGTCGTTGATGAACAGCGGGTTTCTGGAACAGCAATCTGGTCGGCTGGCACAGCGTTTGCGAGCCGAATGCAAGAGCAAACAGGCCTGCCAAGTGGAAAACGCCTACACGCTCGCCCTGTCCCGAGCCCCCTCCGCCGCGGAACAGAAAATGGCCAAGTCGTTCTTTCAAAGCGGCGGCCTGCTGGAAGATTTCTGCCTGGCCCTGCTCAACCGGACCGAATTCGTATACCTGCCATAAGACTAAAATTCAGGTATGGTTCAGCCCATTGAAGCGGCCCTCGCCCCTCCCGAGTCTGAAGACGAAGTGGCAATCGTTCGCAGAGCAACTGAGGTTCTTGGGATCGCTCATGTTGCGCGCTGGATGCAGAGCAACATCCCCTCATTAGGCAATCAGACTCCATACGCATTAATCCAGACAGAAGAGGGCTGCAACCAAGTCTTGCGCGTGCTTCTAAAAATCGAGCACGGCGTTTACTGATAGTAGTTTGGCGTCTTCAGAGCAGCCACTTCCCACTCATTAGTAGCGAAGGCGCAAAACTCACCGGCGGCCGTTGGAACCAGCAGGGCATTCCCGTCATCTATGCGTCGGAAACCGTGGCCCTCGCCGCGATGGAAGTGATGGTTCACCACGGCGGTATTCCGGAAGAATACGTCGGGATCAGAATCGAGATCCCTGACGACGTCGAGATTGCCGCCTTGGATATTCCAGACGGATGGCCAGATATTGTCCCGGAACAAGTAACCGCTGAGCAAGGAACAGTTTGGGCCAAAGCTTGCAGCCATGCCGTTCTTCGTGTGCCGTCCGCAACCATGTCGATCTCCGGGTACAATTACCCGCTCAATCCAGCCCATCCGGATTTCGCTCGTATCTCATTCAGCTTCGAGCCAATCAGATTCGATCCGCGGCTGCATGCCCACCAAACGTAAACCTACCCCCGCATCAACCCACCCAACCGCGCCACCCCCGCCTCAATCCGCTGCCGCTCCTCCAGCACCGGCCGAAACAAATCCCCCACCTTCCCAAACCGCGCCACCGCATTCCGAATATGAAAATCCCCCGGCATCAACCCCTTCTTCACCTCCTTCCAAGCCAGCGGAGTCGCTACCGGAGCCCCATCATGCGCCCGCAGTACATACGGCGCGGCAATCGTCTTGCTCTTCCCAATCTGCAAATAATCGAAATACACCCGCCCCTTCTTGCGCTGCGCCACCGCCCGCGGCGTAGTAAACAACGCCGGCTGCCGGCCCACCACATAGTGCCACAGCACCTCCGCGAACGATCGCACCTGGTCGTACGTATACACCGGCTCCACCGGTATGTAAATGTGCATCCCGTCCCCGCCCGTAGTCTTCGGATACCCCTCCAACCCGATCGCCCGCAGCACCTCATGCGTCAACTGCGCCGCCTCCACAATC
>JBBQUE010000058.1:0-9584 GCA_038212805.1 Bryobacterales bacterium
CAAAAACCGTCTTCACGGTTCTCTCTTAGCAGCCCATGGTGAAAGTGCCTTTCGGGCCAGCATTGCAATTTTGACTGGCTGGCGTCGCGTTGTAGCGCGTGTGTGAAGGTCAAGGGTCTGTCCGTTCCGTGTTGCTGCTGAAATTCTGACTTTCACCGCAGGCTGCCAAGAACGCCGTGACGCGGACTTCGCCGGGTATGCCGGCCCAGATTTCGTGGTTTCTGCAGTGTCATGCGCGGCCCTATTCTTTACTTTCCTTCCAGCCCAAAGGGATTCGGCCCCAGGTTCCCCTTCGCTCACTCAATTTCGGTTAGCCAAACGCGTAGTACGAAATCCTTATCCTTTTTTAGTACTCCAGCACCATCGCACATTCGCCTCCGTCGCGGATACTTGTTGTACAGAGGAGATATAATGAGACCCCACGCACTGCTTTCCGCGCTGTTCCTGGCAGCGACGGCTTTACCCACGATCACCGCGGGGACGATTATCGCCACGTTGCCTGAGTTTAGCGGGACGTTCCAGAACGTAACCTTCCCCCAACCCTCCATAGTGTTGGGCTCGTTCAACTACAGCATCCCCGCAGGCCAAAACATTGTGGCGGCGGTGTATACCAGCACCTTCGGAAACAGCGTGGTTCCGAACTCGGCCGGGGTTGACGTATCCGTCGCGGGGATCCTGGTCGGCTCCTGCCCAGCCTTGGCTGCGTGCGACGTCGCGAACTCCGTCACCCCCTTCAGCTTTAACTTCCAGCCTTCCGATTTCTCCAAGCTTGCCTCGGGATCGCTTATCGTAAGCGCCGTTCAGAACAGCGGCAAGATTGTCCGCCTGGGTTCAGAAACCTTGACCATCACGACCGGCACCCCGGAGCCAGGTTCCATTGCGCTTCTGGGTGTAGGGTTGCTTACAATCGGCATGTTGCGCCGGCGTTTCACCCGTCCATCGCCGGATCGCGTTTGACGATTACCGATTTGGCCCTTGCTCTTGTTCCGTCGGCCAATACATATTTGAATCCAAGCTCGGCGAAGGAGGTGTAGCGGAGGTCTCGAAAGCCCGCAGGTCGTCGACTGATTCTCAAAACAGGTTTCGAAAACACGTGACACATCCAGCTCTTAAGATCTCAATCATGCAACGTAATTTGCCCAGGCAGATGACAATTCCAGCTCGGTATTAAATCGATCTTAAGATTCGGTTTGCCGCTGGCCGCAGCAGGGTGGGGCTTTGTACGCCGGCCCGGAAAGCGACTGGGACGCTCGTCGAGCTTGCGGAGATTGATCCGGAGGCCAGTAAGGTGGTGGAACCGCGCTTGTTCGGGAGCTATACCGATTAAGGAGACGGCCGGGATTTTAAGCACCAACTTTGCCAAAGTTCGCCGTGACTGGGAGTTCGCGGGGTCGTGGTTGTATGCCTGCGTGGAGGAGTAGACTGAAAATATCCATGCGCTTTCTGCTAATTGCCGCACTCTTCGCGCCGGCCGCATTCAGCCAGGACGCCTTGCTCAGAAAAGCTCAGGGGCAGTTTAAGCCGGTGCCGGAGCGAGCGCCCGGCATCGCCAGCAACCCCAGCACTCCGGAAAAGATTGAGCTTGGCAAGATGCTGTTCTTCGATCCACGTCTTTCATCCAGTTGGCTGATCAGTTGCAATACTTGCCACAACGTGGGGATGGCCGGAGTGGATGGCCTGGAGACATCGATCGGGCATGGCTGGAAACGCGGCGGCCGCAACAGTCCGACGGTATTCAACGCGGTGTTCAACAACGCCCAGTTCTGGGATGGGCGAGCTAAGGATCTGCGGGAGCAGGCCAAGGGCCCGGTGCAGGCGGCCATTGAGATGAACAGCAATCCGGTGCGCACGGTGCAGACGCTGAAGAGCATTCCTGAGTATGCGCGCCGATTCAAGACTGTATTTCCGGGCGATGCGGACCCGGTGAGCTTCGAGAACATGGCGAAGGCGATTGAAGTATTCGAAGCCACTTTGCTGACCCCGCATTCGCGCTTCGACCGCTATCTGACGGGCCAGGCCGATGCCCTCAACGTCGCGGAGAAGCAGGGACTGGAGGTCTTCATGGCGCGGGGCTGCGTAGCCTGCCATGCGGGTGTAAACATGGGCGGCGCTGGATACTATCCTTTCGGCGTGGTGGAGCGGCCGGGGGCGGACATTCTTCCGGTAGGCGACCAGGGCCGCTTCCAGGTAACCCATACGGCCAGCGATCAGTATGTTTTCAAGTCGCCCTCGCTGCGCAATATCGATCTCACGGCACCGTATTTCCATTCCGGCAAGGTATGGGATTTACGGGAAGCCGTCATGATCATGGGGTCTTCGCAGCTTGGCGCCAAGCTCTCAAGCGCGGATGTGGAAGCGATTGTGCTGTTTCTCAAGACAGCAACGGGTGAGCAGCCCAGGATTGAATACCCGATCCTGCCGCCGCACACCAAAGATACGCCGCTTCCGGATCAGGCCGTCAGGCCCTGAACACAGACCTGCTGGTAGGGGTGACGGTGCTGAATGCCGCCGCTGAACTCGAAGACGTTGAGCGATTGTTCATAGAGATCCGGCGGGATCTGGATGCCGCCATCCCAGCAGCCGATCTGCTGATAGCGCCCGATGGCTTCGGCCAGCTTGCCGCGTTCCACACCGGGAAAGAATCATAATTCAGATGCCGCCACTTCTTCGGGCGGCGCGCCGCGGACCCACTCGCGGGCCTGGCTGAAAGCACGCAGGAAGGCCTGGCCAGCCGCCGATTCAGGGAATCCGGCGCGGGCGCACAGGCTGCTAAAGGCCACTGGCGGCATGGAGAGCCCGACGGACGCTACTGGAATCCCCTCGCTGGGCGCTTGAAAGTGGCTATAATCGGCGGCCCCGGATTCCTTCACGTGGATCTTGGCCCAGTCCACTCCGTTGTAGTGAACCGCGTACTTCAGCATGGCCAGGGGCTGTCCTCCGTGATCGGCCCGTAGCGATGCGCCTTCCAATTTTTTCCAGTTGAAGTGGGGATCCGGCTGGTTGGCGACCAGGAAGAATCCATCGCGCTG
The DNA here is from genome assembly GCA_038212805.1 of Bryobacterales bacterium. Lineage (GTDB taxonomy): Bacteria > Acidobacteriota > Terriglobia > Bryobacterales > Bryobacteraceae > JANXQZ01. The sequence continues at coordinate 3,030 of JBBQUE010000058.1, forward strand.
GTTGATCTGGGCGAAGTGCACGGGAAGCGGCGATTCACCGCGCTCAATGGGATTCCAGTTCGAGGATACGGCCGACTGCATAACCGTGGCCACGTGATCGGGCCACGCATCGCGGATCAGATCCTGCGCGCGCTGGCCTTTTGCGAGAACGCCGTAGCTGGGGTCAAAGCCCTCCCGTTCCAGGAAACCAGCGCCGATGCAGGCGATCAGCGGGCTATAGAACGCGGAGTGCCGCGAGGCGACGATGCGAAGCTGCATAAAGAGAATCCTACTAGAATCATTTGGCTGGTACACTACAAAAATTAAGCGTCCGGCCAGCTCGTCTCTGCCATGCCGCATTCACTGGGATTGATTTCTCACCGAGGTTTGAATGAAAAAGCTGCTTTCGATGGCCGCCTTGGCTGGCCTGTTTCCGTTTTTCGTTTTCGCCCAGATTCAGAGCGCCCGCGTGGAAGGAACAGTATCCGACTCCAGCCAGGCCATGATTCCCGGCGCCAGGATCACGATCGTCAACAATCAGACCCAGGTCAGAGCGGAAGCGGAATCCGATGGCTCAGGCTTCTATATCTTCCCGGTGCTGACGCCTGGGATTTACACTCTGGCCGCGGAAGCCAATGGATTCCGCAAAGCCACCGTCAACAACATCGAGATTACCGTGGGCGTATCCATCCGCCAGGATCTGAAGCTTGAAGTTGGAAGCCTGGCCGAGACGCTGACGGTGGAGGCAAATTCCGTCAGCGTCCAGACCACGGATGCCACCATCCAGCGCGCCGTCACCCTGCGCGATATTGAAACGCTGCCGCAGTTGGGCCGGGGTCCGATTGCGCTGGCCACGTATCAGCCCGGCATACAGTTGGGGACCAACCCCAACGATCCCAGCTTTGCCCGCATCAACGGCATGCGCCAGGGCTCGAATAACAATACGCTGGATGGAATTGACGTGAACGATGCGGTGTCGCCGCGTCTGGGCTTGACGCTCAATGCCAATAATACGGATTCGATCTCGGAGTTCCGCATCATCACCAACGGCGCGAAAGCCGAATACGGACGCAATGCCGGAGGGACGGTGGAACTGATCACTAAATCCGGCACCAACGATTTTCACGGCAACCTGTTTGAATACCATCGCAATACCGTCCTGAACGCCAACAATTTCTTCAACAAGTCGAGTGGTGTTGAGCTGGCCCGGCCGAAGTACATCCAGAACCAGTACGGCGGATCGATCGGCGGTCCGGTGCTGCTGCCCAAGATTTATAACGGGCGGAACAAGCTGTTCTTCTTCTACAACTATCAGGGCTCGAAGACCGCGCAACAAGTGGTCCGCAACCGCACGGTGCTGACGCCGGAAGCCAAGGCGGGCCTGTTCCGCTGGGTGGTTCCGGCCGGCCAGCCAGGCGCTGGCGAAACCCGTTCGTTCGATATCTTGAAGGCCGACCCGCGCGGGATCGGCATCGACAAAGCCGTCGCCGGCAACCTGGCGCTGCTGCCGGCCCCGAACAACTTCGACGTGGGCGACCGCCTGAACACGGCGGGCTTCCGCTTCAACGCGCCGGCCAACAACCAGGGCGACCAGCATACCTTCAAGTCGGACTGGAACGCGACCTCGAACATCCGGACCTACTTCCGCTATTCGTGGTTCAAGACGCTGACCCCAGCCGACTCCTTAAACAATGCCGAATCCACGTTCCCCGGGCAGCCCAACGGTACGCAGGGCGGCATCCGGTCGGGATATTCGGCGGGGATGAACTGGACCTTCAAGCCGTGGCTCATCAATGAATTCGTTAGCGGAATTCAGGAATCGTCGGTGACCTTCGGCCGCGTCCGCAGCTTGTTCTATCCAGGCGTGCCGCTGATTGGGGCCAACCTGTTTACCAGCCCGATTCCCACGGGCTTCGGTTCCGAGCGTAATTCGCCGGTGAATCCGCTGCTATCCGACAACGTCTCCATCATCCGCGGCAAGCATACCTACAAGACCGGCTTCCGTTTCTCCACCATCACGCAGTTCTCCACCAACGACACCAACATCTGGCCAACAATCGGTTTGGGACAGGGCAACGGTAACGCCGCCCCGTCCGCGATTGGACCTCAGAGCGCCACCATCGCCAGCGCGGACCGCGCCCGCTTCGACAATCTGTACAACGATCTGTTGGGCCGCGTGAGCTCCATTCAGACTTCCTTCAATAGCGATCTGACTACGTTCCTGCCGGGCAAGCCGCGCGTTCGCAACTTCATCTACCGGGATTACGGCGGGTATTTCCAGGATGATTGGCGCATCAAGAACAACCTGACCCTGAACCTGGGCGTGCGCTGGGAGCTGTACGGATCGCCGTTTGAGAAGAACGGTCTGCAGGGTTCCATCGTTCAGAACGACGCCGCGCAGATCAATACGGTGGGCCAGCTCTCGAACCTGACCGTGAAAAAATCGGATTCCTGGTACAAGAACGACTTCAATAACTTTGCTCCGCGCATCGGCTTCGCCTGGTCGCCTTTTAAGGACGGCAAGACGTCCATCCGCGCATCGTGGGGTGTTTTTTACGACCGCGTTCCGGGGACAGCAACGGTAAATCCAGACGCCACGACGCCGGGATTGGTGCAATCCCTCACCACGTACCCAAACTCGGCCGCTGGCAGCGACCTGCGATTCAGCGACAAGAACCTGGCCTATCCGGTCCCGCCCGCTTCGCCGACGCTGACGCCCACCGCCGACCGGACGTACGGATTGATCCATCTGATTGATCCCAATTTCCGCCAGCCCTATGTGTTCCAGACCAACCTCACGATTCAGCGTGAGATTTTCCGCAACACGGTGCTGGAAGTTGGCTATGTGAGCAATCGGGCCCTGAAGCTGCTGCTGGATCAGAACGTAAATCAAACCCGCATCTACTCCAGCGGCTTCCTGACGGACTTCCGTGAACTGGCCGCCTTCCGCGCCAACAACACGCCGGTTTCACCGGGCAACACGCTAGCGAGGATATACGGGTCGGCCGGGGCGGCGATCACGGCGATCGGCGCTACTAACGTTACGCAGGGCGCGGTGGGCTCGGCGGCCAATACCGTTGACACCAACGGCTACACGCGTTACGCGGCCGCGGGCGTATCGCAGTATTACCTGCGCAACTTCCCGCAGTTCACGAACGTATGGCTCTCGACGAACGGGGGCCGGTCTTACTATGATTCGCTGCAGGTCAGCTTGCGGCGCAATACTGGCGCGCTGAAGTTTGCAGTGAACTACACGTGGTCGAAGAACCTCGACAACTTCTCGGGCGACGGCGGCGGCACCACGGGCAATGTGGACGAGTACAACCTGAAGCTGAACCGGGCGCTTTCCGATAGCGACCGTCCGCACACCGTTAGTTGGACCGCCACCTACACGCTGCCCATCGGACGCAACAAGCTGGTTGGCCGCGGCATGCCGGATTGGGTGGACAAGATCGCGGGCGGATGGGAGCTCGGGTCGCTGGGCGTTTGGACATCGGGGCAGCCGCTCAGCATTTCCTCAGGCGTCTTCACCGGCCCGAACGCTACGAGCTTCGGGCCGCTGGCATCGAACGTGGGCGGTCTGGCCGACTTCAACGGCAGCGACCGCGGCATCGGCGCCATTCAGCGTTTCGGAGGCGGGGTCCGGTTCTTCACTGCGGCGCAAATCGCGCAGTTCTCGGTTCCGGTCGCTGGGTCCGTCGGCAGTTCGGGACGCAATACTTTCCGCGGACCCGGTTTCTTCAACACCGACCTCTCGCTGGTGAAGAGCTTCCGCATTCATGAACAGCAGCGCGTTACCTTCCGTGCCGAGGCGTACAACCTGTTCAATACGGTTAACTTTTCGCCGCCCAGCGTGAACCTCCAGACGCCGCAAACGTTTGGAATCATCTCGTCGACGCCAACCGGTGCAGGGAACCAATCGGGCGCGCGGATTCTGCAGGGCGCGCTCCGGTTCGATTTCTAAACGTCACCTTCCTTCCCGGGGGTGGGCCGGTGCCTGCCCCCAAATTCAGCCATACTGGTGAAATGAGCGCAACCTCCTCAGGGCCGTTTGACTCCATCGAGAGTGCGCACGAGTTCATGAGCCTGCTCGAGGAAAGTATTGGCGAGGCCCTCTGCGATGTGCGGCAGGATCTGGATTCGGCCACCGGCGAAGATCGCGAACGCCGGGCCGAGGCTCTGGCGTTGGCGGTTTTTAAGATGAGCCAACTGGAGACGCATGTGCAGAAGAGCCGGCGGATTTTGAACGATCTGCGGTCCATCCGTCGGCTGCTGCTGGCGGAGCGTGCCCGGGCGATGGCTGTGCGTTAGGTTTATTCAGGCAGCAGCGTTTAAATTTCACACTGGAGCGGCAGCCGCGATCACGCCGCGAAACGGAGGGTCTCGACTTCCGCACCCGCTGGATAGCGGCTTCGGCGCGCTCCAATACCTGGGCCGCGATGTCGTCAGACAGATAATATTCGCCGCAGTTATCGCAAAGCTTCGCCGGAACTCCTTGGATGACAATCCCACTCTGGTCGCGGTTCAACGTAACGGTGGCGGACCCTGGCCTGGTGTGTCCACTCCCCCCAAACAACGCAATTCATTCCGGTCTCCTTTGCTTTGGCTCCGGCCTGTAGACAGTTATGGCGATGCACCTTCCGCCGGGTCCTTGCGCAATCACCGCATGGAGCGAGTTTCCTCCGGGAAAGTCCAACAGCAGCTGGCTCGGATGCGGCCTTTCATCGGGGATCGGCAATCCATCCTGCCTCCCTGCTACCGCTATGCACCTCTTCCATTGTTATCCAGATCCGCGGCGTTCAGAGCTCGGGCGTCTGAGCGATCCGCCTGTCGCGCTAGGCTCGGGATCATTGAGACGGCTCATTGCTTACTGCAAGTGGAGCGTGGCCAATTGCATCTCTCGTTCAAAAAATCCCTCCGCGTTCTCGCGAAAGTCCGCCAAGGAAGTGAATTGTTTATCGGCGGCGTTAGTTATTCTTGCCTGATTCTTGTTGCGGATAGTATTTCAGCATCGCCAGGGCGACAGGGTTTAGCTGGTTCACGGGAATTACGTTGTTCGGGTAAGGCGCGCGCGTCACCGTGGAGCCGCTCTGCACCGCGGTGTAGGGGTTATAGAGTTGATAACTGCTGCCGGGCTTCAGCAGATCGGAGAAGTCGCCCGTACTCTCCTTGGCTGTCGGAACTGTCAGAAACGTGGTGTTGGGCTGGCTATCTTGGAGACTCTCAAAGGCGAAAAACCAGAAGAGCTTGTCATGTCCGTTGAAGACTTTCGGGATCCACGCCGGGCCGCCCGCCGTAACTCCGTATTAGTTGTAATGCGTTACCGGATTACCGAGCCTGGCTTTGTTATTAAAAAAGTTATTGGCCGCCAGGTTATTTGGTTAGTCCGATTCCCACAGCGAGCCATGCACGCCATTAGTGCCGCTCTTCAACACCTGATTTAAGGTGCCTCCGCCGGTGTGTCCGAACGCGGCGTCGGAATCGAACGCCTTCACACGCACCTGCGCGAGCCGTTGATCAGGATTTCGTTAGTCTGCGAGGGCGTTCCGCCGATGCTCCAAACCGGCTGCCGCGCCGCTATCAAAAGGATGGATGAGCGAAGGCTGGCCGGTGGCTCACACGCCGATGGCGAGAGATGCCAGCACCAGCGGGGCGTCGGCGGTAACGGAAACGCTCTCGCTAGCGTTGCCAATCTCAAGCTTTGGGTCGATCACGGGATGCTCTCCCGCACCCAGATGGATGCCTTTGCGGAGGTACTCCTTGAAGCCTTCGAGAGCCGCGGTGATATGGTAATCCCCGGGCAGCAGAAAGAGCGCGGTGTATTGTCCGGTGGCGTCGGTGGTGATCTGGACGCGCGTGCCGGTATTGGCTTCGTTCACGGTTACTTTGGCTCCAGCCACCGGAGCGGAGGAACTGTCAGTGACAACCCCGCTGATGGTGCCCCGAAAGTCCTGGCTAAAACATGCAGCGACAAGAAGCCAAGCGACGAACAGGTAACGCCTCATACGGGTTCAGTAGAGGAGAAACGCACGTAAGGAAACACTTCGGGGATGTGGGAATCGTAATGGCCATGCCGGTTCCAGGTCCAGCCCGCTCCTGGGGGAATGGGTTTTCCTTGTTGATCCTTCTGTTGAAACCGCGAGCAATCGATCCGCCAGACGTCGCCATCCTTGGGCGGACCGGGCGGACCGGGCGGACCCGGCGTACCGGAAATCAGCGCGAGCCCCTTCCACGGGAATGCCAGTTCCGCGCTCCACCCGGTGGGCGTGCGGTGCACGGCGCTGCGCATGCCGGGCAGATCCCAATCGAGAAACCCCCAACGCTCGCCCCGGGGATGAACGTGGCCGCCCACGCCATCCAGAATCAGCATGCGCTCTTTTGTGGGATCGAACCCGGGAAGCAGCGGACGATCCTTCCAGATCCAGAAGACCTCATAGACGGTGTTCAGCGCATTCACTTCGAACTCGTAATAGGTGTGGTTCTGCCCGTCGGGGCCGGCGATGAACACCTCAAGATCGTTGTCTTCATAGATTTTGGAATCGCGCTCCGTGAGCGTGGCATGGACGCGCGGTTCCT
>JBBQUE010000059.1:0-9564 GCA_038212805.1 Bryobacterales bacterium
TGTTCGGAGAGTAAAATGCTTTCCAAGTATCCGCTGTTCGATCGGTCACAACTAAAGATCCAGCCCTTGGCCATGCGTGTCAACGATCTGGAACTGCCCCACTGGCTGGGCCTGGACGACCCTACCCCGCCCTTCGAACATCCCGATCTGGCCACCCTTGCCCAACGGCTGCGCCCAGCCCAACCGCAGGGCCGCGCGCGCCTCCTGATGATGGGCGGCCACGTGGTGCGGGCGGGCGTAAACCGCCATCTGATTGATCTGATGGAGCGCGGGTTCATCGACCAACTGGCCATGAACGGAAGCGTCGCCATTCACGATTACGAACTGGCGCGCATCGGGGCCACCACCGAAAGCGTCGCCCGCTACATCCGCACCGGCGAGTTTGGTCTGTGGCATGAGACCGGCGAATTGAACGACTGGGTGGACGAAGCCGCCGCGCTGGACCTGGGCTACGGGGAAAACCTGGGCCGCCGGATTGAACTCAGCGACTATCGCCACCGCGGCCTGAGCATCCTGGCGGCCGCCTACCGCCTCGGGATCCCGGCCACGGTACACGCGGGCATCGGTTACGACATTCTGCACCAGCATCCCAACTGCATCGGTGAGGCGTTTGGAAAGGCCAGCTACCGTGACTTCCTGATCTTCACCCGGACCATGGAGCGGCTGGAGGGCGGCGTGATGCTCAGCTTCGGCTCAGCCGTCATGGCGCCCGAGGTTTACCTGAAGGCGCTGGCGATGGTGCGCAACGTGGCAGGCCAACGGGGCCGGGAAATTACCCACTTTACTACCGCCGTCTTCGACCTGTGCCCCATCCATGGGGATTTCCGGCGTGAGCTGGCCAAGAGCGACCCCGGTTATTATTTCCGCCCGCACAAGACCATCCTGGTGCGGACCGTGAATGACGGCGGAGAAAGCTTTTACTTTGAAGGGCCGCACCGCGCCACCTTGCCCGCGCTGCGCCGGAGCCTGCTACAGCCATGACCGCCAACGAGATTCTGGAAATCGCTCCGCGGAAAACCGCGCTGGTGGTGGGCGATATCTGCCTGGACCGCTGGTGTACCTACGATCCCGGCATGTCGGAGCCATCGCGCGAAACCGGCATCTCGCGGGTGGCCGTGGTCTCTACCGAGGTTACTCCCGGAGCGGGCGGGACCATCGCCAACAATCTGGTGGCGCTGGGTCTGCAGCGGGTGGCGGTGCTGGGTTCCATCGGGACTGACGGCCACAGCCATGAACTGATGGCCGCCTTGAATCTGCGCGGCATCTCGGCGGAGTTGCTGGTCCGCACGCGCGACATCCCCACCTTCACTTACACCAAGCTGATCAATCGCGACACCGGCGTGGAAGATCAACCGCGGCTGGATTTCATCAATTCCAGGCCGCATCCGGAATCGGTGGAGCGCCAGTTGCTAAGCCACCTGCGAACGTTCGCCAGCGCTTTCGACGTTATCTTCGTAGCCGACCAGGCCGAAACGCGGCGCGGCGGAGTGGTTACTCCCGGCATGCGGCATCTGCTTTCGGAACTGGCCCTGGCCGACCCGGAGAAGGTGATCTGGGTGGATTCGCGCATTCGCTCGGAGCTCTTCCGGAACGTGATTCTGAAACCGAACCAGCAGGAAGCAGAGAGTTCGTGCAACGCTTTGCTGGGCAAGCTGGACTACGCGGAGTACCTGAAGGCAGTGAAGGCCCGCATGCTGTTCGTGACGCAAAGCGAGCGCGGCGTGCTGCTGGTGGACGACCAGGGCGAGACGCTTGTGCCGGGGCGCCGCGTGGAGGATCCAGTGGATATCTGCGGAGCGGGCGATAGCTTTTCGGCCGGGGCGGGTATGGCGCTTTCTATCTGCGGATCGCCCATAATAGCGGCGCGCTTCGGCAATCTGGTGGCCTCCATCACGGTGATGAAGAAGGGTACGGGCACCGCCAATCCAGATGAGATTCGGGCGGCGGCGGCGGAGATGGGCTGGTAGGTTGGCGATGTCTTATACGCTTGGGATCGACATCGGCGGGACTAAGTTCAGCATGGCCGTGTTTGACGCCCACGGCAGCATGGTGGACCGGCACTCCGAAGCCACCAACCGCGAGGGCGGGCGGGACTGGATGCTTAACCAGATCGCCGCCCAATGCCGCCAGTGGATGGCGATCTATACATTGGAACGATGCGGCATCGGCTTCGGCGGGCCAGTGCATTTCGATCAACAGCGGATCGCACTCTCTACCCACGTGGGCGGCTGGAGCGATTTTGACTTGCCGGGGTTTCTAGAACCCGTGCTGGGCTTCCGGCCCGTGATGGATAACGACGCCAACGTGGGCGCCTTGGGCGAGGCGCTGAACGGGGCCGGAATCGGCATGCGGCCCTTGCTCTACATGACGCTTTCCACCGGCATCGGCGGCGGCATCATCACCGATGGCACGACCATCTACCGGGGAGCGGATTCGTTCGCGGGCGAGCTGGGCCATCTGATGCTGGACCCCAACGGCCCGGCCTGCCTGTGCGGAGCGAACGGCTGCTTCGAGCGCATGTGCTGCGGCCTTTGGTTGGAACGCGACTATGGCCGCAGTGCCCGTGAACTGCTGGCGGACCCGGCGTTCGTGAACCGCTACGTGGTGCTGCTGGCGCGCGGCCTGAAAGCGGCCATCATGATTTTGAACCCGGCCCGCATTGTAATTGGCGGCGGAATGGCCAAGGCCGGCGACGCACTCTTTGTTCCCTTACGGGCCGAATTACGCCGTCAAATCCCGCAGGGTTGGTCCCACGCGCGCATTGATGTGGTGCCCGCGCAACTGGGCGACGACAGCGTTTTATTCGGCGCGTGTCATCTGACGCAATCCAACTGTCTTTCTGTTTCGTAGAAACATGTGTTGTTAAAAACTTTTCACCCAAGGAGTGAAATTAGACATGGTGTCACGGACATTACAGTTGGGGACAGCGGCACTGTTGCTGAGCGTGTCTGCATTCGCAGCCAGCCATCGCAATGGACCACTGCTTCTCGAAGACCAAACTGCCAACCTCAACGACTTTTACCTGTTCCGCAGCTATGAACCTGGTAAGGCCGACCGGTTGGTCATGAGTATGAGCGCCCAGGGATTCCAAATTCCGGACAACGGTCCGAGCTATTACAAGTTCTCCGATAGCGTTTTGTACCGCTTCAACATCAACAATTCCCGCAACCTGGACGGCAACGCGGATAAGCAGATCGACGTGGTGTTCAACACGCTGCTGAGGCCGAACCCGACCTTCGTTTCGTACTTCGGGAAGATCGACAACATCGATAGCGATGGCATCTTTCTGTATCAGACCTACACCGTGGTGGTCCGCGATCTGAAGACCGGCAAGACCGATTACTATGACAAGGATGCCAGTGGGCATGCGCTGTCGGTGGCGCCGCCTAACCTGGGCCCGAACTCGACGCCGAACTATGAGGCGAACCTGGGCCAGAAATCGATCTTCACGCTTTCAAACGGAATGCGTGTGTTCGCTGGTCCGCGCGACGACGCTTTCTATTTCGATAGCTCCGCCGTGTTTGACACGCTGAACTTCCGCGCTCCGGCCCCGGTGCTGAGCGGCGCGGCGGATACCGGCCAAGGCGCGGCTTATCCGGCTGCCGCCGATGGCTTCGCGGGCTACAACATCAGCCTGATCGCGGTGGAAATGCCCATCACCATGGCGACGGCCAATGGCGCGGTGCCCACCGATCCGAAAGATGCCAATGCCAAGGTTGGCGCATGGGCCAGCACTTTGCGTCAGTTGGTTACCCTGCGCGAAGTACGCCAGGATCGTAACTTCGGCGAATACGTTCAGGTAGACCGCGTGGGCAACCCGCTCACCGTGGAACTGCTGATCCCGCTGCCGATGAAGGATTACTGGAACCGCCAGGAACCCGCTAACGACCGGCAGTTCGCCAGCTTCATCTCAGACCCGTTCTTTGTATCGGGCATTCTGAAGGGCGTGTTCAAGCTGAACACGGCACCGGCTCCGCGCGCCGATCTGTTGGGCGTGTTCGTGCCGGATATCACCCGCATCGATCTGACCATTCCTCCCACGCCCATGGCGCAGCAGAGCCGTCTGGGACCGCTGGGCGGCGACAACGCCGGCTGGCCGTTTGGCGGACGCCGGATTGGCGATGACGTGGTGGACATTGGTTTGCGGGCCGCCGCTGGCGTTCTGGTGACCGGCTTCAGCAATCAGCCGCCGCTGGGCGACGGGGTGAACAGCAACGACATCCCGAACCAGGAGCGCTTCCCGTTCCATTCCGCGCCGCATGCCGGTTTCCTGCATAGCAACATTCAGGGGACCAACGGCCGGGGCATGGATACCAATAAGTAAGTTGAGATACGTGGCGCGATGGGGTAACTTACCGCGCCACTTACCTTACGAGAGGACATGGCGATGAAATCGATTGGCATCATCTTACTGTTTACGGGTTGCGCCGCGGGGCAGGTGACAGCGCCGGACCGGATACTGGGCGGCCTGACGGATCGGGCGCTGGCCGAACAAGCTTCGCGCTTGAAGACGGACGACCGGATCGCGCTGTATGAAGGCATGGCCAAGGCGAAGACGGAGAACCCGCATTATCAGGTTTTGCTGGCCGGGACCTACATCCAGAAGATGCGCGAGACTGGGAACTTCGATTACGTGGAGCGGGCCGGGCGGCTGCTGGATCAACTGATCGCGGCCGATAGCGGGAACTACGAAGCGCTACGATTGCGGACCGAAGTGGCGTTGGAACGGCATCAGTTCAAGCAGGCCGCGGAATATTCCAGGCAGCTGATCGCGGTGGGTCCTCAGGACCCGTGGAATTACGGAACGATGGGCGATGCCTACATTGAACTGGGCGACTACGACAAGGCGGCCGATGCCTACCAGAAGATGATCAACATGCGGCCGGACCTTTCGAGTTACAACCGGGCGGCACATTACCGGTTTCTGATCAACGATATGCCCGGGGCGATTGAGATCATGAAACGCGCGATTGATTCCGGAAGCAAATCGTCCGAGAACATTGCCTGGTGCTGGGTGGAACTGGGCGGCTACTATCTGAAGAGTAACCGGGCGGCGGAGGCTGAAGTGGCCTTTACCAGCGCGCTGCGGACGTTTCCAGGCTATCATCCGGCGTATGGCGGGCTGGGCAAGGCGCGGGCGGCGCAGGGCAAGATGGACGAAGCCGTAGCCAGTTACACCCGGGCGCAGGCTATTGTGCCGCTGCCGGACTACGCAGCCGGGCTGTACGATCTGTATGTGAAGGCCGGGAAGAAAGACGAAGCGGCCAAGCAACTGGCGACCATTGATGCCATTGACGCGTTGGCCAAGGCGAATGGCGAGAAGGTGAACCGGAACCTGGCGCTGATCTTCGCGGACCACGATCATAAGCTGGACCGGGCCTTGGAACTGGCGCAGGCGGAACTGGAGTTCAGGCAGGACGTGTACACCTATGACGCGTTGGCCTGGGCCCTGTTCAAGAACGGGAAGGTGGCGGAGGCGGGCAAGGCGATGGAGAAGGCCCAGCGGTTGGGTACTCCGGAGCCGATGTTTGCGATGCATGCGAAGGCGATCCGGGGAGCGGGCGGGGCGGAGGGAACCAAGTGAGAACGCTGTATTTGATTCCGTTGATGGCGTTGGGACTGCAGGCCGCGGAGAGTTCATTCGAAACCCCGGCCGAGCGGATGTTCGACACCAAGCTGACCTCCGCGCAACGTAACGATGCATGCTTTGAACTGCGGGGCCAGGCGAGCAAACCGGTGATTACGGCGATGGCGAAGGCGCTTGAAAGCGACTTGCTGCGGGCTTGCGCGGCTACGAATCTGAGGGTGGCCGGGGCTGTGGACGAGCTGCGGCAGGCGATGGACCACGAGAGTGTGGATATCCGGGCGATGGCGGCGCAGGAGCTGGGTTCGTTTGCACTCCTGGAGATGCTGCCCGTGCTGGGGAGGGCGGCGGCGGATACGAATCTGCTGGTGGCGACGAATGGGGTGGAAGGGCTGAGCCGGTACAGCAGTCCGGAGGTTCTTCCCTATCTGCAAACGCTGGCCAGGAAGGGCGGGATTGTAGGCATTCTGGCGCTGGACCGGATGGAAGTGATGAGGGATCCGGCAGCCCTGGGAATCTCGCGGCAGTTGTTGAACAGCCCACAGGCGCCGGACCGCGTGGCGGCGATCCGGGTGATTGGCGAGTTCGGCGATAGGACCGATCTGCCGGCGCTGCGCGAGATCTCGAAGGTGAAAGATATGCCCATGCCGCAGCAGCGCGGGTTTGGGTTGATGCCCCCGATCAGTTTGTCGAAGGCGGCGTTGGCGTCGATCTCTGAGATTGAGAAGCGGCCATCCACGCGCTAGACATAGGCTTATAACCAGCCCCGGCTGCGGGCCAAGCGGGCAGCTTCGACACGGTTGGCGGCTCCGAGTTTGCTGATGGCTTCGGAAAGGTAGTTGCGCACGGTGCCCTCCGAAAGGCAAAGTTGCTTGGCGATCTGGTTGGTGGCGGTGCCTTCACCGGCGAGGCGGAGGACTTGGCGTTCGCGATCGGTGAGGGGGTCAGGCTCGCCCCAGGCTTCGGCCGCGAGTTCAGGATCGATGACGCGGAGCCCGGCATGGACGCGACGGACGGCGGCCGCGAGTTCACGGGCGGGACGGTCTTTCAACACGTAGCCGAGCGCACCGGTGGTGAGAGCCCGGCGCAGATAACCAGCCCGGGCAAACGTGGTTAAGATGATGACGCGCGTGCCGGTCTTGCGGGTCTGCAGTTCAGCGGCCAATTCCAGGCCCGTCATCCCAGGCATTTCAATATCGGTAATCAGAACGTCAGGTTGGTGTTGCAGCACGGCTTCGAGCGCGGTGTGGCCGTCTCGGCACTGGGCCACGACTTCGATATCGTCTTCAATTTCGAGCAGGGCCCCGAGGGCTCCCAAGACCATGGCCTGGTCTTCGGCGATGATGACTCGAATCTTCTTCATGATGACAGCGGCAGGGTAATGGTGAGGCGGGTGCCTGGGGAGGACTGGCGGACCAGAGTACCTTCCAGGGCTTCGATGCGTTCGCGCATGCCCCGGAGCCCGTTGCCTTCAGCGGATACGCCGCCACGCCCGTTATCCTGAATTTCCAGCTGGCAGGATTGGCCTTGGCGGTGCAGGCTGAGGCGGCACCACCGGGCCTGGGCGTGGCGGACCACGTTGGTGACGGCTTCGCGGATGACCAGGGCGAGGACGGTTTCCTGCGCGGGCGTGAGGCTGAGCTTTTCGGATTCGCATTCGACCTGGACACCGGCGGTTTCGAGGGTGGCGCGGGCGCGGGAGATTTCGCCTTCGATGCTTTCGGCGCGATAACCACGGATGGCGGCGCGCACTTCGCCCAGGGCGGCGCGGGCGGTTTCTTCTACCTCGACCATTTCCTGGCGGGCGCGGGCGGGATCGCGATCAATCAGGCGGGAGGCCAATTCAGACTTCAGGACGATCACCGACAGGGTGTGACCCAGGACGTCGTGCATGTCGCGGGCGATGCGTTCCCGCTCGGCTACTTTGGCGAGGCGCTCGACTTCGGCGTGGGCCAGGGCGAGTTTGCGGTTGGCACGTTTGCGGGTCCCATAGTGGATGTTGGCGACCCCGATGACGGCGGAGTAAAGCAGGGCGAAGATCCAGGACCAGAAGTCGGCCTGGATGAGCCAACATTCGACCGCGGCCAGGGAGATGACCACGACGAGTAGCCGGACGGCGAGTTCAGGTTGAGCGATGAAGCCGAGGGAAGCGGCGGCATAGATGAAGAAGCCGAGGGCTCCGGGATTGAACGGGGCGTAAACGATACCGAGGATGGTGATTCCGGCGAGGCACCAAAAAGCCCGTGGGCCCTGCTGGTACCAGAGGGGGAAATAGAGCAGCAGGAACGCGATGAGGCCGGCCACGGTGAACGCCCATTCCTGCCAGCCGGCGTGTTTGAGGATCGGCTGGACAAGGAAGAAGCCCAGGAAGATCAGGTACAGCAGGGGCGTCCAGCCGGCGTCGGTATCGGTTTTGAAGAGGCGGGCCATGAGTCTTTAGGCTACCCGTTCCTGTGAGATTCGTCTCGCATATAGCCGAGGCGGGCCAAGCCCAGGAAGAGGACGGTGAAAGACGCCAGGGCGATCCAGTGATTCCAGTAGGCGTTGGGGGCGTCGAGACCCAGGACTCCGAGGGCCAAGCGGCTTAGGTGGTAAGCCGGGAGGAAAGGGGCGAAGTGCTGAAGCAGCGTGGGCAGGAAATGGAGCGGGATCCAGAGGCCGGAGCAAAAGGCCATGGGGAGATAGATGAGGTTGATGACGGCTGGGGCGGCGTTGGGTTTGATGAAATAGCCGAGTGCGAGTCCGAGGGCTCCGAAGGGGATGGCTCCGGCGACCAGGATGGCGGCGAGGCGGAGGGTATTGAGAGGCGACATGTGGACGTTGCCCAGAGTAAACCCCAGGGTGAAGAGCAGCGCGATGAGGATCAGGCTGAAGAGCATGGACATGGCTAGCTTAGCGGTGAAGTAGGCCGCGGGTGGGAGCGGACTGGCCTGTTTGAGTTCAAGCCAACCGAGGCCGCGTTCGTTGGCGAGGCCGACTCCGAAGCCATAGAGGCAGACTCCGATGACTCCGAAGGCTCCGTAGGTGGGCAGCAAGTATGTGGACATGCCGGTGGCTTTGGAGTTCAGGACGAGCCCGAACAGGACGTAAAACATCAGGGGGAAGCCGATGGAAGAGAGCGAGAACGCGGGGACTCGCAGGAGTTTCAGGAATTCGTATTTGGCTTCCTTGGCGTAGATGGCGGCGGTGTTCATTAGACGGTCTCCTTTTGAGTGAGGGCGAGGAAGGCTTCTTCGAGTCCGGCGGTGGTGACTTCGAGATTGGTGAGAGTGGGGTCAAGCCGGAGGAGTTCGCGGACGAGGGCGTCGGAATCGGTGGTTTGGATTTCGAGCAGGCCGGCGGCGTTGCTGATCTGAGTTACGGTGCGGAGGCTGCGGACTTCGGCGGGGGAGAGGGCGGTGGCGCAGCGGACTTTGCGGCCGGAGGTCTGGCGTTTGATCTCGGCGGGGGAGCCGTTGGCGACGATGCGGCCTTTGTTGATGACGACTACGCGGCTGGCGAGGGCGTCGGCTTCTTCGAGGTAATGGGTGGTGAGCAGGACGCTTTTGCCGCGCTGGGGGAGGGTACGGATATGCTCCCAGAGGCCGCGGCGGGCTTCGACGTCAAGGCCTACGGTGGGTTCGTCGAGGAAGACGAGGTCGGGATCGCCACAGATGGCTTGGGCGAAGAGGACGCGCTGTTTTGGGCCCCCGGAGTGTGGGCCGTTGAGGCGATGCGGGACGTCGGTGTGGCCGGCGGCGGCGTGGGTTTGGGGGATGGGGAGCGGGTTGGGGTAATAGGACGAGAACAGGTCAATATGCTCACGGACCTTGAGGGTTTCGGGGACGCGGCCGACTTGGAGCATGGCTCCGGTGCGGCGGCGGTTGGCGGGGAAGCGGGGATCCTGGCCGAAGACGCGGGCGACGCCGGAAGTGGGCGTGAGGAGGCCGAGGAGGAGTTTGACGGCGGTGGTTTTGCCGGCTCCGTTGGGACCCAGGAGG
>JBBQUE010000060.1:0-9539 GCA_038212805.1 Bryobacterales bacterium
TCTTCGTGGCAGATGGTCTGCAACCTGACCAAGTCCCGCAAAGGCGGCATCGGCCAGGGCGGCCTGCTCGAAGGCGAGCCCCGCACCAGCGCCGCGGCCTGGAACACTTACCAGAAGTGGATCCTCAATGGCTCCATGGAAGCCGTCGCCCGCGTCAAGCCCGGCGGCCACGGTTATATTATTGAGTGGGCTGTGAACTTTAACCCCTGCCTGGAAGTGGAGCCGGGTAAGTTCTATTCCACCTCGATGGGCAACAAACCGATGGGCCTGAATATCGCCCTGGGCGACCTGGACGAAGAAGCCCGGGGCGCGGGAAACTTCGGCAATTTCCATCACGAAGACTGGTTCGCCGGAGCCAAAGACGTCCGCACGCAACTCAAACAATGGGGAACTCTATGGATCATGTCCAACCGCAAATAGCCGCGCTCAAATACGAAGACCTCGCCAGCCTGATCGAATACCCGCTGCTTTCCACCAACCTCTCGGAAACCGACGTGGCCCAAGGCTGTGAGCTCGCTCGTAAATACCAGGTGGCCTCCGTCATCGTCCGCCCCTCCGACGTCGATCTCGCGGTGCGCTGGATGGCCGGCTCCGGCGTCGTCCTCGGTACCATCGTCGATTGGCCGCACGGCTTCTCCAGTCCTTCCGTCAAGAACTTCGCCGTGCGCGACATGCTCCGCCGCGGCGTGAAAGAAATTGATACGGTGATGAACACCGGCAAGCTGATCTCCCGCCAGTTTCAATATGTGGAGATGGAACTCCTCCAGATGGTGGAGGCCTGCCACGAAGCCGGGGCCATCCTCAAGGTCGCCATCGAGAGCGAATATCTGGATGATGAACGCAAGATCCTGGCCTGCCGCATCTGCCGCCGCGCCGGTGTGGATTTTATTGCCACTCCCTTCCTGCCGGATCTCCCCCTGCTCAAGGAATACGCCAAGGACCGCTTTCAGCTCAAAGGCGCGGTACCCGCCGCCTCTCTCGAAGAAGCCCTGCTCTGGCGTGACGCCGGATGTACCCGCCTGGAAACCTCCAACACCGCGGCCATTCTGGATGCCTGGAAAGCCCGCATTGAGGCCGCAACCCAGGCGGCCGCTGTGATATCCTAAACCCCACGCCCCGAAGCCATGGCTCTAAAAAATCAGCTGCCCTCCATCTGTATTGCCCTTGGCTTTCCGGACGCCGAAAAACTTATCAGCCACGCCAAGCGTGAACTGGACGCGGGTGAGTCGTTCTTTGAGTTCCGGCTGGATTATCTGCCGTCCCCGGAAACCGGAGTCGAAGCCATCCGGACCTTCCTCGCCCAGCACCCCGAATGCACCATCCTCGCCACCTGCCGCCGCCATCAAAACCACGGCCACTTCAACGGCAGTATTGAGGAGCAGGTGCGCATCCTGGCCGCCGCCATCGCCGCCGGAGCCCGGGCCGTCGACCTGGAAATCGAAAGCGCCGAAAACGTCGCCGCCAAACTGGAAGGTCTCCGCGGTACCGCCAAGCTGATCGTTTCCTATCACAATTACGACGGCACCCCTGCTCTCGAAACCGTGCTGCGCCGCATGCAGCGCATCGCCGCCGATGGTTACAAAATAGTCACCACGGCGCGCAAGCCGTCCGACAACTTCCGCGTGCTGACCCTGGCCCGTACCCACGCGCGTACTCCGGTAGTAGTCCTAGCGATGGGCGAGACCGGCTTCCCTTCCCGCGTCCTCTCCACCGCCTTCGGTGGCCTCTACACCTACGCCGCCCCCAACGCCAGCGAAGGCACTGCCAGCGGCCAGATCACCGCCCGCTCACTACGGCACTTGTACCGCGTGGAGAAGTTCTCAAAGGCCGCGAAAATCTACGGAGTCGTGGCCGATCCCGTGCGCCACTCCATATCCCCCAACGTCCACAACCGGGCCTTTCAAGCCCGCCGCATGGACGCCGTCTATCTCCCGTTCCTGGTTCTGCCGGCGCAGTTGAAAGATTTCCTCGTCCTGGCCGATAGCCTGCCCATCTCAGGCTTCAGCGTCACCATCCCGCACAAACAGAAGATCCTCCGTTACCTCGATATCGTGGACCCCCTGGCCCGCCGCATCGGCGCAGTCAACACCGTCTGGAAGAAAGCCGGCAAGTGGCGCGGATCGAATACCGACGCCCAGGCCGTCACCCTCCCACTGGCCAAACATATGCGTCTTTCAAAGGCCACCGTGCTGCTGGCTGGTAACGGCGGGGCGGCCCGTGGGGCAGCCTATGCGCTGATCGATAGCGGCGTCAAGCTCACCATCACCGGACGCAATCCGGACCGCGTCCGCGCGCTCGCCAAGGCCTGCGGAGCCGAACCTCTGCTGAAAGAACAACTAGGGACGCGCCAGTTTGACGCCGTGGTCCACGCCACCCCGCTCGGCATGTTCCCCAACGTGGACGAGTGCTTCTTCGACGACGCCATCCCGGGCCAGATCGTCTTCGACATGGTCTACAACCCGCTGCAGACAGCCTTGGGGAAACGAGCCGCGGCCCAGGGATGCAAGGTCATCCCCGGCATTCAGATGTTCCTGGAACAGGCCGCCCAGCAGTTTGAGATCTGGACCGGCGAATCCGCGCCCCGCCCCGTCATGGAAAAGGCCGCGCTCGAAGCCCTCGGCGGAGCTCACTAACCATGGACGTTCGCCCCTACCAACCCGCCGACCGCGCAGCCTGCCTGGCCCTCACGGATAATCCTGAGTTCGCGCCGTTCCTGGACGGCCTGACTTGCCCCTACTTCGTCATGGAGCACGATGCCGTCATCGTGGGCTGCGGAGGCTACCGGATCACGGAACAGCACGCGACATTGGAATGGGGCGTCATTGGAAGCGCGTGGCGCAAAATGGGCCTGGGCCGCTTCCTGCTCATGTACCGCCTGCGCGAAATCGGCAAGCTCCCCGGCATCGACCACGTGCTGGTGGACGCCCCATCCACTATCGCTCCGTTCTTCGAAAAGCAGGGCTTCAAAATCGCGCACACATCCGCGCATCGCGTCCAACTCAGCAAGCGCCTGATCGTCTGTGCCTAGCGCTTGGCCATCGCCTTTTGAATATCGGCCATCTCAATCGGCACAAAGGCCGACAGATTCTCGTACCCGGCCGCGGTGATTAGGATCATGTCTTCCAGCCGAATGCCGGTATGGTCTTCCTCAATCCGCATCTCGGGCTCGATGGTAAAGATCTGCCCCGGCTCCAGCGTGGCTCCAGGTTGCATTCCCGGATCATGCACTTCCAAGCCCACGGAATGCCCCAGCCCGCGCGTTGTCTGCGATTGCCTCCGGTAGCTCTCCACAAATTCCTTGGCGGCCTTCTCAATCTTGGGGTCTGTGAACTTGTACCCCGCCAGAATCGCATCCATCTTCACCACGGCTTTCCGGATCACATCGGCCGGGGTGGCATGCACCTGAATCGACGTCATCAGCGCTTGATATAGCCGCAGATAGATGGCATACGCTTCGCGCTGCCGGGGCGTGAACACGCCATTCGCGGGGAACACGCGCGTCACGTCGGACTGGTAATACTTGTAGTCCGGCGCATAATCGAACTGCACCAGATCGCCCTCGGCCAGCACCGCGGTGTTGCGATTGTAGTGCGTGTAATAAGTGTTCTTCCCCGTGGCAATCAGGGCGAAGTAAGCGCCGCCATACGCGCCGTTCTGCTTGAACACATACTCGGCATCGGCCTGCAGTTCATACTCGTGCATGCCCGGCCTGGCATGGCCCATCGCTTGAATAATGCCCAGCCCCGCAATGCGCGTCGCCTCGCGAATCACGCCGATCTCACGCGCGCTTTTCACCGCGCGCAGACTATTCAGAACCGGATCCAGATTCCCGATCTCCGATTGCGGCGCAGCCGTCTTCAGCTTCGCCAGAAACGCCGCCTCGCGCGAATCCCGGCCGTCCCACGGGTCTTGCTTGTTCGCCGCCCACATGCGGGAAGGATCCCCCTGGGACTGGCTGCCCAGCACCTCCGCGGCATACGGTGTATAAATCGCGCGCTGCGCCTTCGCCAGCGCCATGATGGCCGCCGTGAACTCTTCCCGCGGCAGCGCCGCCTGCACGCCGATGGCCTTGGCCGTCTCCGGTCCAGGCTGCAAACCCGGACCATCCCGGCTGGTTTCCTGCTTCTCCGTGCGGCGTTGCAGGAACACCGTGGTGGTCTTCGTCCGCCCGTCAAGGATCACGCAGGCACGCGGTTCCGCCACGCCGGTCAGATAGAAGAACTGGCTGTTCTGCCGGAACGCCACTTCCCCCGGCGGTTCCGTTGTCCCCAACACAATCGCCACGCCGTCGCCGATCCGGGCCATCAGCTTCTCACGCCGCGCTGCGTATTCCTCCGATGGAAAGATCTCCGATCCCTGGAACACCGGCTGGCCCGTCATCACCAACGCCAGTCCCGCCAAACAAGCTAGCCAAACTTTCATCCGCCCCCCTTGATCGTGATGGCAACCAGCGCTAGAGTCAGCCCGATCATGATCGCCACCGCCGCCCACGATATGCCGTTATACAGCGTGGAATCCATCCACTCTTTCATCAACCGGCCGATCATCCGCCCCCCTTGATCGTGATGGCCACCAGCGCTAGAGTCAGCCCGATCATGATTGCCACCGCCGCCCACGCTACTCCGTTATACAGCGTGGAATTCACCCACTCCTTCATGATGCGTTTGTTGTTGATCAGCAAGATCATGTAGATCAGCACGAACGGCAGCAGCACTCCGTTGATGACCTGTGAGAACAGCACCATCTGGACCAGGTTGACGTTGGGAATCAGAATCACCGCCGCGCCCACCACCACCAGCAGCGTATACAGCCAATAGAAGATGGGGGCTTCCTTGAACTTGCGATCCACGCCGGATTCGAACCCCAGCCCTTCGCACACCGTGTACGCGGTAGAGAGCGGCAGGATGCAAGCCGCGAAGAAGCTGGCGTTGAACAGCCCCAGGCTGAACAACAGGAACGCATATTCGCCGAACGGCTTCAGCGCCACCGCCGCATCCCCCGCGCTCTGGATGTCCTTCGGCCCGTGCGACCAGATGGCGCCCGCGCAGGCCACGATGATGAAGAACGCCACCACATCCGTCAGCACGCACCCGATCACCACTTCCAGCCGCGACTGCGCGTATTCCTTCGCCGAAATCCCCTTTTCAACAATGGCCGCCTGTAGATAGAACTGCATCCAAGGCGCGATGGACGTCCCCACCATGCCGATCAGCATATAGATATAGCCGCTCTCGAAAATCAGAATCGGCTTCACGCTATAGAGCGCGGCTTCCTTCCAATCCGGCTTCACCAGCACGCCCGAAATAATGTAAGTCACGTAGATGGTGCAGGCCACCAGGAAGATGCGCTCCACATTGCGGTAGCTGCCCTTGACGATGAGATACCAGACCGCCGCCGCCGATATCGGAACCGTGACGTAGCGGCTGATGTGGAACAATTCCAAGGCGGTGGCAATGCCGGCAAACTCCGCCACCACGTTGGTGAAGTTGGCTATCACCAGCGCCGCCATCATGAAGAACGTGGTGCGCAGGCCGAACTCTTCGCGGATCAGGTCAGACAGTCCCTTGCCCGTCACCGCACCCATGCGCGACGACATCTCCTGAGTAATGATCAACAGCAGCGTGATCGGGATCAGCGTCCACAACGGCAGGTAGCCATACTTCGCACCCGCCGCTGAGTAGGTGTAGATGCCGCCCGCATCGTTATCCACGTTGGCGGTAATAAGCCCTGGGCCCATCACCGAAAGGAACAGTGTAATCTGATACCGCCAGCGTTTCCACCAGTTCATCTGCGCCTCAGCACTGAGATGATATCGTCCGCCGTGATTGCGCCGGAGAGCCTGCCTTCCGCATCCACCACGGCCAAAGTCAAGAGGTTGTACTTGTCAAAGATCTCGGTTACGCGGCTCTGCGTTTCATCCACATCCACGCGGATGGGGCTTTCACTTACCAGGTCTTTCAGCGCGCTGGAACCCGGCGCGATAAACAGGCGGGCCAGCGGCACGGCCCCGCGCAGGCGCTCGTCCGCATCAATCAGGAAGACAGTGTTCAAGGTCTCTATCACTTCCTCATGCGCCCGAATGGCTTCCATGGCATCGGCCACGGTGGCGTTCATGGGGAGCGCCACATACTCCGTGTTCATCAATCCGCCGGCCGAATCGTCGGAGAATTCCAGCAGTTCCCGGACCTCCTCGCCCGGGTCATGCTCCATCTCATCCAGGATCTCTTCGGACGTTTCGTCTTCCAGTTCCGCCAGAATATCGGCCGCTTCATTGGGGGACATTTCCTCCATGATGTCGGCCGCTTTCCCGGTCTCCAGAGATTCCAGAATGCTGGCTTGAATCTCGGGGTCGATTTCGGACAGCGCCTCGGCCGCCACTTCGCTGTCGATGGTTTGGAAGATGGCTTCGCGGTCGTCCGGACCCAGATCTTCCACAATGTCCGCCAGGTCGGCCGGGTGCATCTCTTCCAGCAGACGGTTGCTGATGTTCAGCCGGAGGCGGCGCTGGGGATCGGCTTCGAGGATGCTGCAGAACTCCCAACTAATCGAATTGGGCGCGATGGACGACTGCAGTTTCCGGATCCAAGGGCGCGGCAGAACGCCCTGCATCAACCTCCGGAAGATGCTGCGCATACCGATATCCACTTCCAGCACCCGCAGAACCGCGCACCCGTCCTCTTCCTGCTGGGCCAGAGTGACGTCGGTTACGCGCACTACCTTGCGGCCGTGCGCGTCGATGATTTGTTGATCCAGCAGATCGCGCACCATGCGCAGCATGTACTCGTCGGAATGGTAGGGAGTGAGGAGTTCGTCCTTCAGGTAAATGCCGTCAAAACCAACGGATTTTACCTGGTCATGCCGCACCGTGAGCCATGCATAACCCCCGCCGAGCAGGTAGCGATCAATACGGGAAGGATGGACCAGCGGGACAATGGCGGCGTCTTTTACGACGCCCAGGCGCCGGCCTTTCAGGTCATAAACCTGCAGGCCAAGCAGTTCCGAGAGATAAAGGAAACCGTTCGCCATTGATGATTGCCAAGGCCCATGCCTCTCCTACTCTAACAAAAGAAAATAGCTCTTGAGATTCTCCTTTTGTTCGCCTATGATGAAAGCATGGCGCTTACTAAGCGGCAAAAACAAGTTCTGGATTTTATCGCGGATTTTATCGAGGAAAACGGCTACAGCCCCAGCTATGAGGAACTGGCGCATGCCATGCAATTAGCATCGTTGGCGACCGTTCACAAGCACGTGCAGGCGCTGGAGACACGCAACTATCTGCGGCGCGGGTTCAACCAAAGCCGCTCAATTGAGGTCTCAGAGAAGTATCTGCAGGAACGCCGGCAGTCGCAGGTTCTGATGATGCCTCCGCCGCCCCGGGCCGAAGTTCCGCTGGCCGGGCGCATTGTGGCTGGTAAGCCGCTTGAAGCGGTGGAAAGCAAAGACGTTCTGCAGTTTGCCGATTTCGTGGGACGCGGGGAGACCTTCGGCCTGCAGGTTACCGGCGATTCGATGATTGAAGACCACATCTGTAATGGCGATTACGTATTGATTGAGCGCACTCAGGACGCGCAGAATGGCGAGATTGTAGTGGCGCTGGTGGATTCCTCGGAAACCACGCTAAAGCGCTTCTACCGCGAGCCAGGCAATCAGATCCGGCTGCAGCCAGCCAACCGCGCCATGGAACCCATGTATTACCCTACCGATCAGGTCCAAGTGCAGGGCCGCCTTCTGGCTGTGCTCCGCAAGTACAAATAGCCCGTCATGTTAAACTTGATGGAAGAATGGGCGCAAAGCGGTTTATTTTCTGGGAGTTTGCCCGCGCGAGCTGGCAATACGACATTGTAGTTGCCCTCATTCTTGCTTTTATCTTTCTTATTCCGCGCGACCTGTTTCACGACCAGCCCAAAGCCAGCAGTGTGGTGATGCTTCCCTCCGAGGGAGGCTCAGCCGTGTTTTGGATTGAGCCTGAATTGCTGACCAGCGCCGCCGAAGCCGACCGTAGCGCCAAAGCTTCCGTGCTGCTGAAAACACGGACTGGAAAGAAATACGATTTAGTACGCCTGGAGCCGATCTTCGACGCGGAAAAAGATATCCGCGGATACATGGCGTATACGAAGCCTTGATCGCTCCGTCTGCATCTAAGCTCTAGCGTCCATGAGATCGACCCTTATCTGCCTGTTCCTGTTGCTGTTGGCGATCCCGCCCGCCGCCTTTTCGAAAGATGGAGTCTCTGATCTTTTGGAGCGCATGGACGAAGCCGCGGCCCGTTTCGAAGGCATGACGGCCAAGGTTCATTACATCACCCACACGGCGGTGATCGATGACAACAGTGAGGAAAGCGGCGTTCTCATGATGAAAAGGCTCCGTGCCAATCAGGTTCAGGGCCGGATCGATTTTACGAAGCCGCAGGAAAACCAGCGCACAGTAACCTTTGAAGAGCGTAAGGTGCAGGTGTACACCCCCAAAATCAAACAACTGCAGGTGGTTGACCTGGGCGACAAAGGCGAACAGATTGATCGCTTCATCATGTTGGGCTTCGGAACCAGCGGCGCGGAGCTAACCAAAGACTATGCTGTCAGGTTCCTGGGGAACGAAACCCTGCAGGATAAGCGTGTTATCAAGATGGAGCTGTCCCCGAAATCCGCCGAGGTCCGCGCGCACATCAGCAAGGTGGAACTGTGGATCGCCGAGCGCCCCAACGGACCGTATCCGATCCGCGAAAAGATCTACGACAAGACGCCCGGGGACTACCGGATTGTTACGTATTCCGATGTTCAGATCAATCCGCGGATTTCGGCGGATGCGCTGAAACTCAAACTGCCGGCTGGGGTTAAGACCGTTTACCCCCAGAAATGATTCCAGCGGAAACCGCAAAGACCGCTCCCAGCAACCGGCTTGGTTTTCTCGACTGGACCCGCGGGTTCGCGGTAATCATTATCCTGCAGGGGCACGTGTTCGATTCGTTCTCCCGCAAGGACCTCCGCACCGGAGGACCCTTCGTGCTTTCGCAGTTCTTCGGTGGCTTGGCCCCGGCGCTATTCCTGGTGTTGACCGGCATCACCTTGGGGTTCATGATGCACCGGAATGACAAACCCGGGATTTCCCTCCGGCGGCGTTGGCTCCAGGCGTTGCGCCGGGCCGGATATCTGTTCGGATTGGCCTTTCTGTTCCGCTTTCAACTTTGGTTATTCGCGCTGGGGGAGAGCCACTGGACCGATCTGTTCCGTGTGGACGTGCTCAACTGCATGGGCTTTTCGATGGCGCTGATGTCGGTCCTCGCCCTGGTCTCCATGGAGATGCGGGCACGCTGCGCCGCCATTCTGGGAGCCGGGATCGCCATTGCATCGCCCATTGTTTCGGCAATGGATTGGAGTTGGGTTCACCCCTACCTCTCAAACTATTGGGTGCCCAGCTACGCTTATTTTGCTATCTTCCCCTGGGGTGCCTTTATCGCGTTCGGGATCAGCATCGGGAGTATTTTGCGGATGGTGGAACCAGCGGACCGCAACCGCCTGATGCAGTGGGCCAGCCTGGCGGGC